>NZ_VOYC01000013.1:0-123726 GCF_013420425.1 Acinetobacter sp. YH01007
GCTTGGCCAGAAAAATGAGTCGTTCTCGCTGTTCTAAACTAAGTGGTACAGAAACAATTCGAGGCATGTGTGAACATCTGTTAACTAAAAAAACTTTTTCGCATGATTAGTTATTTTTGTCAACTTACTTAATTTTTTAAATTGTTGATTCAAATCATTTAAAAAACTTAATGCAGTCGAAGTATTTGTAATCTTCTTAAATTCTTCTACAGTGATATCTCTATTACAAGCACACTCTGCGTTATCTATTCTTTTATTTATGGTTGGCTTATCCTGATTAGTGTTACCTTTAACGACATCCACATCCAAAACCAATTTAACATTATTTTGTTTTAAGCTTTTTACTAAATAAGTTTCTGGGCTTAAAGGAGAGCCATCTGGCTTAAATACAGTAATCTGAATTTTCTCACCAATCCTGCTTTGAACAGGAATTTTTCCATTGGATATAGAAAGAATTTTTTTAGTTTGAGTACCTAACGCAACAATTTCCACTTTGGTATTTTCAACCACATAATCTTGATGATTACGATCCAAAAGACTTATGAATGTCTTACTTATAAAATTTTCATAAGGCTCATCTAATTTAATTATGATCGGTGTTTGAGAGCCATTTTCTGAGTTAATAGTACTTTTCAGTACAAATTTATCTTCCAAATTCAAAACTAGAATTTCTATGTCCCGATTGGGTGAAGAAAGTACTTCTACAATTCCTTGCTCATCTGTCGTACGTTCAAATGAACTTTGTCTTCCTTTGGGATGAGATTTCACAGGGAAATTAATTAAAACTTTCTCATTACAATCTATGACTTTAAATAAAGTTGTGACAATTCCTTTTGAGCTAGGTGTAATTTTTTCTTTCCGATATTCTTCTATGCTTTTAGGTAAAAATACTTTTAGAGGATTGTTTCTAGAAGAAACAAGAGATGAGTTAAGCGTTTTAATCACAATATAATCTTTAGCATTAGGAGGCTTTGCCAAAATTTCTACAGTTCGATTAGGCGAACCTTGAAATATAAATAATCCCTCTTTATCTGTTTTTTTTGAATTTTCTCTTGATGAACCTTTATAACGCGATTTAACGTTTAAATTGATAACATATTTCCCAGAGGCATCATAAATTTTTGAGATTACTGTAACTAAATTACTCATTACTTAACCTCCTCTTCAGCATATACATCGTCCTCAGAGTTAATCTCCGTGACCTCATCCATTAGTTCATCTATATTGTCAAGATTCGATTCTTGGATCAGTTGTGTATATAAAGACGCGAAGCCTAAAGCAACAAAGTCTGTCGGTTGAGAGGTATAAAAGCGTAACGTACTCAATTGATTATTTTCATTTAATATAGATTTATTAGTTTTAATGAGCTTTCCATTCAATTTATCTAAAACAAAGATTTCTTTTTCTCCTGTAGAGGGCTGATTCCACTGATAATTAATTTTATTACTGAATAACGTTGGTGACTTAGGCAAGCTTATTTTTTCTTCAATAATCTTCTCCCCACCCTCAAAACAATGCTGTCCTGCTTTCGCCTCAAATTTAGCTGAAGTACTCACAAAAACACCTTTTGAATTAATTTTGATTTGTGAACCACCTGCCGTTAGCACAATTTCTTTTGGACTGGTAATTTCCACCCGATCTTCCGTAGAAATCAGCTTGATTTTCTGGCGTGCAATTGCATCTATAGCACCATCTTGTGCCTGAATTTCGACTTTACCCTTGGCTGCAAAAGCACGTATACCTTGCTCCGCTGCAAATAAACTGATTTTATCGCGTGCATGTGTAATCACAGATTTTTGGGTAGAAACATTAATACTGCCTGCGGCACTTTGATGAATATGTTGATCTGCAGAAAGGTGTAAATCTTGCTGAGTTGAAACTGCAATTGAGTTGGGCGCACAAAGAATCATAACCGCCTGCTTAAAACTTGCCGCTTTAGTTTGATCTTCTAGTTCAATTTGATTTAAAAATTCTTTGAGATGCTCCAGTGTTTCCAAAGGATCTGTTTGCTGATTTTGTGCCAACTCACTTAAGCCTTTGCTTGCCGCTAAACTGGACTCCAATTGCCTTTTGGCAGGACTCGCATCTAAATGATACGCTTGTGCCTGTGCTTGTGGATGAGTTGAAAGCAGTAAGCCTGCACCTGCACGCACAGCTCCCCACCGATCAGTTCTTAATTCAAAGCCTTCGCCGCGCCCAATTGAATCCTCCTGCCGCATTGGATGGCTCAAATATCCTAAATTCAACTGACTCGCAGCATGACTACTCTGCAATTGCGCACTGAATTGTTTGGTGGTGTCATTGAAGCGAAGTTGGTTAAACCCTGCACCACGTATTTCTTGTGAACGAATCCCGCTCAAGTATTTGGTATCGGGTAGAGTTCCAACTGTATCGAATTGTGTCTGTTGTCGTTCTGCCTCATGTAAACGTCCAACCACAAAAGGACGATCAATATTGCCATCAAAGAAATCCACCACCACAATTTCACCAATACGTGGGTGAAATCTTGCACCATAACCCTCACCTGCCCACGGTGTGAGTACATCCACCCACGCCGAATCGCTCTCATTGTCGTTGGCACCCGCACCACCATCATGCAAGTGGTCATCACTTCGGGTAAATAAAAACCGAACTTTAATACGCCCCCACGCATCTACATGCACGGTTTCATCCTCAGGTCCAACCACTTTAGCGCGCTGTGGATAAGCCACGGGACGATGCAGTAATGGATTAAACTCTGGAACGAGCGCAATATGTCGTCGAATCAAATTCAATTGACAAAATTGTTGAGGATCACCCTCCAACGGTAACTGAAATGTCCACTGACTTTGTTGCAGCAGACTCAAAAAATGCTGTTGTAATTCAGGTGCTAAATTGTTTTGGTTATAAAACTGTTTGGACAGTATTAAAAACTCTCGTTCAGTTTGGGGATGTTGATCAATTTCAGCATGCCCGTGTAATTCAAACCAATACCCCACTTGCGCATCACGTAAATTACTTTGCGCGGAAAAATATTTTGCCTGCAAATCATAATACTGAGCCAATTGTTGTCCCAATTGTTCTAATTGTTCGGTACTTGCAGCTGTCACCTGATCTTGCCCAGTTAAGTCTTGCATCCACGCAGGACTCACGCACCACGCCTGTTCTAAACTTAAAGCTTCACTATTTTGTGTGCTACTTTGTAAGGGCGATGTGAACTGTACTGAATTTTGGTCCTGTGCCAAAAGATCGGGTTGCCAGCGTTGTAACTGTACTTCAGTGGGTTGCAGGTTACGCTGTGCCATCCAAGTGTAAATGCTATCCCGCTGCTCGATTGCACTTGTACGCTGAAATGCCACTCGTCTACGTTTTAAGGGCTGATAATGACTATTCTGCTCAATCAGTCTTAATTTTTGTGTATCCATAGGCGTTAAAAAATGCTCAACCCAAGGTTGTTTTTCATCCACCAACCAATTGATGCCTTCGCTACGCCACAAACGGGTTAAAAACTCATAATCGCTTTCGTTGGATTGTATGATGAGAGGTCGAACTGCATAACGCTGACTGAGACCACTTAAATCTAAACTTAAACTTGCAGCAAATAATGCACTGCGGTCTTGCCATTCTTTAAACAGAATTTCACTCACCTCCACCACAGTTTTATTCATAAATACCCGACTGTTGCGGCGTTTATGCCACAAAGCCGTTGCATCCTGAATCTGCAATTTATAGAGACTGAGCGCGCCATCACTTTGCCCTTGCGCTGCTGCAGTAATAATGCCGCTATGTCGAAATAATTCGCCTTGATCGGTGAGTTGATCTACAGCCACCCGACTGCCAATAAATTGTTTCAACGGCAAATTTGCATGCGGTGAGAGGCATAAGACATCCATCTGCAAACCTTGGTTGATGGCATGCTGACCATAAACGCACTGCAAAAAGACCTGATGATTTAAGGCTGAATTAGAAAACTGGATATGAATTGTGCGGTGTTGAGGGCTTAAGCCAAATTTTTCTAATACAGCAAAGAGTGAACTTTGCATTGTTATTATCGTTGCTATTTTTATAGTGGCGCTATTCTAATCAGCAACTTGGCAATTATCTAGAGCGTAAAATGGATAAAGCGATAAACGGAATTTGCAGTTAAGACCATCTCCATCGCCAATTTTGATAATCCTCAATCCCTCTATTGATGAAAAATCAACAAACATGACACATTGCGTTACTCTGCAGTCAAGACAATCTTCAATCGCTATGCTACAACTGAGTTATGCCGTCAAAAAAGGAGAGGTGAAGAAATTTATTGTTTTTTATCAAAACCTTTTTTTATTTTTATTTCGTCATCTCAGCTTTCTACATAAAAGGGTCATCATTAAGCTTTAGCATAATAAAAGCATGCAAATGCCTTACATATATAACTGCTATTCGGGAGCGAACATGAATAACAGCCAAAATTATGTCAAACAAATTAAAAATGCTAAACGTGGAGGATATACGCCTACCATCGCCAAAGACATCAACAAACATAAGATTCAAAAAGCCATTCGCCTAATTGAACAATGGAGAACGCTCGCAAATGAACTCAAACCACAAATGCAACTTGATATGGCCTTTACCTTAGAAGAATGTGCACAGGATTTAGATCGCATCTTAAGAAATAAATAATCGCTTTTCACACTTCATTTCAAGTTATTTTCTTCAATGAGCCCACCCGCTGGGCTCATTTCATACAAAACCTTCTATGTGATTTCCTCGTTTGTAACGCGCCAAAATACTGTGTACAAAATCTTCAAAAACTCTATGCCCTGCATTAAACGGTTACTTTTTGGCTTGCGCACACGTAAAAATTCTGTAAAATTCTCTACACAACGCCGGCATAGCTCAGTTGGTAGAGCAACTGACTTGTAATCAGTAGGTCCACAGTTCGAATCCGTGTGCCGGCACCATATTAAACCTCATAAATTAAAAATTTATGAGGTTTTTTGTTTTTATAAACGTATATTTTTATCTTCCTCATGCTGCCCGAATCTCCAATTTATTCAGGGCGTCTATCTATCTGCAAAACTTTAACCGCAATACGGGATTGTGATTTTTAGCTTGTTAAATGTATTTTATACTTTAGAATGCAATACACATATTTCAGAGCTTATTTTTATATTGATGGTCTATTTTGTTGATGTTTCATCCATATAAACTGACATTTAAAAATATTTTTGTGAATTAAAATAAAAATTTAAAATTATAAGTCTTAGAAAATTGAGTATTAAAACAATGCTTCTCTAAAATTTTCCAGTTTAAGGAAGACCTCATGGCTCAAAGCTTTGCAACGCATCATTCCATGACCAATCATGGTGGAATCATCCTTGCCAACCAAATGCGTGTTTCTCAAATGGGAAATTTATTTTTAGTGGCGGGTGATGGACATTTCTGCCCTCAGTGCCAACGTTGGTCCACGATTATAAAAAGTCACGATCATATTCTTTTTGATGATAAAGCCGTGGCTTATGTCGGAGATCAATTGACGTGTGGCGCAAAAATTTTACCGAAGCAGTTTCATGTGGTGGGTAGGATTTAAAGCTAAGCATGGACAACTAAACACCGAAAAATCCCATCATCTAACAGCTCATTACAATAGATTAAGCTTTTTCCGCACTCACCTGCACATATTTAATCCAGCCATCTGCATAGAGCTTGGCACATAAACGTGCGGTCATGGCAATTTTAAACCAGTCTGCATCTCGCGTTTGAATTTGATGCTTGAGATGCTGATGCACATAATCAGCAAAACCCGCCAAAACCTGTGCCGACAAATCTTCCACCTGAATCTGTTTAAATTCAAACTGTGCCAAGACCGCTCGAAGCTGACTTTCGGACATTAGATCTTTAAAATTGACATCGGCAGATTTTAATAAGGCACGATATTGCAGCTGTTTGAATGCATGTGGTGGCGCTTGTTCTGCCCAAATTAAATAATGAAAGCCCAAACGTCCGTTTGAATTCAAAACTGCATTGACCTGACTTAAAAATGAATTCAAATGACTGTGATATGCTGCATCGATACAGAACACCACATCAAAACGTGGTTGTGGAAAAAGTGCTTTTAAATTTAAAAATGAAGCAGCGTGAATTTTAATATTTGAATTTAAATGTTGTCGAATCGACTGCACATGATGATCTTGTAGCTCAACAGCTTCAAGTCGTTGTATTTGATAGTGTTCCAACCAATATTTAAGACTGGCACCTTGCCCACAGCCTAAATCCAGTACAACATCTTTTGAATTTAAATGCACTGCTGCGGCCAAATGCGCTGCTAAATTTTGACATGCAGCGGGATAATCAGATCCCACTGCATCTGACCAATAACCTAAATTGCTCCACGGCAGTGCGGAAGTATCTCCCAAATATGCCGCTTGAATGGCATATTTATGTTTTGGAAAATGCTGTCGTATCGCCTGTTGCCATTTCATACTGACTCAGTCTAATTCAAAAAAGAGGGGCTGTTGATAATTCATCTATGTTTGCGACAACGCATATTTTTTAGCTGATATAAGGCATGAGGCAGGAAATTTAGTCATTCTAAATGACTGACTCATAACGCAATAGCAGCAAAAAATATGCTTGTCCTGAAAGGCTGTGGCTAAAACTTTCTCAGATTGCGTTATGAAACTTGGCAATAGTCTCGCTATTCCCTGCGTTTCATGCCTGATCTGCTCAGTTTTAGCCTACAGCACAAACCATTTATGAAATATCAACAGACCCTAAACTTAATAACCTAATTGCGGCGCAACCTCAACTTGTGGTTTTAAATCAATAAACGGTAATGGTGCACCAAAAATTTCTGCAATATGCATAGCGGAAGTCACTGCAGATTCTAAAATTGGTAAACCATCGCACGACCATGAACCGCAGAAGAACACTTTACGATTGTCTTGGTGATGGCGCTGCTGCAACTCTTTGTTTAATGCCACTGTCTTTGAATCCACCACAGCGCGGGTTAAAGTTACCGTTGAAATGATCTTTTTCGGATCAATTGGTGTAACTGGACGCCATGTTTGGAACACTGGCGATTTACCGACCAAAGTTGGTTCGATCGAGTTAAGCCATACCGTAAATTGCTGACGAGTAAATTTACGATCCATCATATAACTTAAAACAGACCAATCTTTACGTTTTGGCGGCATCACCGTTTGATCAGTGTGAATCACCAAATCACCCTGCTCGAATTTGAACTGTTTAAGCAATTCAATATCTTCTGCAAATTGTTGATTGTCCAAGAAGTCTTGGACTTTAGTGGTTGGCGTTGCAATCACCACACGGTCAAATGTTTGCGACTGACCCTCAGAATTTTCAACAATTACACCATCTTCTTGTTGATGAACACGAGTAATCGCTGCACCACTTTGAATATTAATACCTTCAATCAACTTATCAACCAATGCAGGCGTGCCACCTTGTAAACGCAATAATGCATCACCATCAGTCAATTGGCGTAAAAATACCAACAATGGTTTTGCTGGCCATTCACCAATGGTTTTAGGGTCACAAGTACAAATGGTGTAAAGCACTGGCATCACTGCACCATGCCAAAACACTTCTTCAATTTCGTTACGGTTGATAAATTCCGCAAGGGTAATGTCTTGGTTTTTAGATTTGAAAAATTTAGCGATGGCTGTTTTTAACTGCAACATGCCTTTTACCAAACGCCAGCCGTATTGTTGTATGCCTTTACGGTTGTTAATGATTGGGAAATTACCAATACGGGTACGGCTTGTGGTCAGCCAAGTTTCGGTACGATCTTCAAATAACCAACTGCACGCCATATAAGTACGCACAGGATAAGTTTTAATGCCTAAATGTGTGGCCAAGCTGAGGGTGTTTTTCCACAAATGTGGGTTCATGACCCGTAACGGCGCATCAATTAAACCATCCTCAAATTCGATGCTATGACTGTCCATTCCACGACCAGGCAGCGCCTCAAAAATTGTAATGTTATGCCCTGCATCTTTAAGAATTCTTGCGGTAGCCAGTCCAGCCATACCACTACCGATCACTGCGATATCCAAACCGATCATCCATCTTTTTACATACTTTATGAAATTATGAACCATGCCTAAGGAAAATGAGCTATTAAAAACTACCAGATTGTGTACTTTTCACAGAGAAACAACACAAAGTACACTGGCAATATGATTACATTTTTTAACAATCAGAAAGTGCTTAAATAAGCCTTAGAATTTATTTATATTATTTCTTTAATACTATAAATAGTGTTCTAAACCATGTAGATAAATTCACCAATTTTATAATTTTCGTTTTACAAATAAATCTCTAAACGCTATGATACCAAGCACAAAAATAATAACTACATCACATATAATTATCATAAGGAATATGATCAATCCGCTAAAACTAGAAATTTGACAGCGCCAGAACAACAAAAGCCTCGGTCGGGACATCGACATGAGGCTTTTTTCTTGGCTAAGATTTTTTAAAGCTTAACCCGCTTGATGTTGAATCGGAATTTCACCAAACTTGCCTTGATTAAAATCTTCAAAAGCTTGAATGATTTCCTGCTTGGTATTCATGACAAATGGACCATAGCCTTGAATAGGTTCATTTAATGGCTTGCCTGTCAGCACTAAAAATTGCGTATCTTGCAGTGCTTCAAGCTGAATTAACGCTTCGCCATCTTGAGCAAATAACACCACTGAGTGATCTTGCACAAGTTGACTGCCATTGACACGCAATTCTCCTTCTAAAAGCACCAATAAAGTATTGTGATCGACAGGTACATGCACAGCCTGAGTTTGTTCGGCTTTAAGCTGCCCATCCCAAACATTCACTGGACTAAAGGTACTCGCAGGCCCATGCTGATTAGCATATTGACCTGCAATAATGCGTAAATGACCCGCATCGTTTTCAAACTCCACCACAGGAATATTTCGCGCCTCAATGGCCTGATAACGTGGTGCTGTCATTTTATCTGCAGCAGGTAAATTCACCCAAATCTGCACCATTTCAAACAGCCCGCCTTGCTGCGCATAGTCTTTGGAGTGAAACTCCTCATGCACCACACCTGCACCTGCTGTCATCCACTGCACATCTCCTGTTTTAATGGTGCCACCACCACCCGCAGAGTCTTGATGTGTGACCTCGCCCTGATAGGCCAAAGTCACTGTTTCAAAACCACGATGTGGATGTGAACCCACACCATGCTGTGCCGTCGTAGCATCAAAATGATACGGCGATGCATAGTCCAACATTAAAAATGGGCTGATGACCTGACCTAAACGATCATAAGAAAATAAGTTTTTAACGGGAAAGCCATCGCCCACCCAATGCATGTTCTGATTGCGATATACACCTATTATTTTTTTCATGTGTGATGCCTATAACTGAATATGGAAGATACTTTGATCTTAATATTTTGCTTAGCTGCGACCTAGCACAAATTTGGCATACTGCATTGCAAGAATAGAATAATCCCTGGCAAGATGCGCAGTGTATTGCGCTATCTTAAAAATTGCATAAAAAATCCAGAACCGAAGTTCTGGATTTTGAAATTTTCATGGCTAGATGATTTAGATTTTTCCAACCAGATCAATAGATGGTGCAAGTGTTGCATCACCTTCTTTCCACTTGGCAGGGCAAACTTCGCTAGGGTGTGCATGCACATATTGCGCTGCTTTTACTTTACGCAACAACTCTTGCGCGTCACGACCAATACCGCCTGCATTGATTTCTACAATTTGGATTTTACCTTCAGGGTCAATCACGAAAGTACCACGATCTGCCAAACCTTCTGCTTCAATCAGCACCTCAAAGTTTTTAGACAATGTCCAAGTTGGGTCGCCAATCATTGGATATTGAATCTTTTTAATTTCTTCTGAGGTGTTGTGCCATGCTTTATGGGTAAAGTGTGTGTCTGTAGATACTGAGTAAATTTCCACACCCATTTTTTGGAATTCAGCATATTGATCGGCTAAATCGGCAAGTTCAGTTGGGCAAACAAAGGTGAAATCTGCAGGGTAGAAAAACACCACTGACCATTTACCAATAAAGTCTTGCTCAGATACGTCAATAAATTGACCATTGTGGTAAGCGGTTGCGTTAAATGCTTTGACTTGGGTATTGATTAAACTCATGGATGACTCCTCAATTCGTTTCGGGGATTGCTTATCTTGTGTAGCTAGAATACGAAAATCGAAAGAATCGGTAAAACAGTGTTTTTTTATAAAAATAATCGGATTTATGAATTATAAATCCTATCATAGTTTGAAATTTAATCGAGAAAATAGATATTTGCTAAATATCTGCATAAAAAACCCTTTGTCGAAACAAAGGGTTTGGATGATGATTTTCCATTTTGAATCAAATGGCTATCTCTAGTATGTCTCAAAACGGCAAATCATCATCTAAATCTGCAGGTGCGGTTGCAGGCGCAGCTTGTGGCTTCGGTGCAAAACCACTTGGGTTATTGTTGGCATAGCCACCACCCTGATTTTGGTTAAAACCGCCTTGATTTTGATTCGCATAACCTGTGGCTGGAGCTTGGTTCTGATTGCCATAACCGCCTTGGTTATTGTTAAAACGTGGTTGAGCAAAGCCACCATCTTGCTGGTCAGATTGTCCACGGTTAGCAGAGTCGAGCATTTGCATTTGATCGCCACGAATTTCAGTGGTGTAACGCTCTTGACCATTTTGGTCTGTCCACTGACGCGTACGCAATGAACCTTCAATATATACTTTAGAACCTTTGCGTAAATATTGCTGTGCAATCTCGCCTAAACGGTTATGTAAAACAATGCGATGCCACTCTGTTTGCTCTTTACGCTCACCTGTGTTTTTGTCTGTCCAGACATCACTGGTTGCGATAGAAAATTGAGTGAGAGAACCACCATTTGGGAAAGTTTTTGTTTCAGGATCACGACCTAAAGTACCCACTAAAATGACTTTATTTACACCACGCATTAGACGTTTTCTTCCTATTTGTTTCTATTATTTACTTTATAAGAGTTATGCTTAAATGGCTACCTCTTTCCCAAACAAGTGCGTTAATTGTTGTCGCGCAGCATCATCAATTTGCTGTTTATCCACTTTCACATAAGCCACTTGCTGGTCAGACATCACCACGACCTCTTCAATACCACGAATTGCCAAAAGTTGAGAAGTCCATTCATCTGTTTCTCGGTTCTCAGGCAAACGCAACACCAAAGACGAAAGATAGCGCGGCTGCGCCAATCCAAAACTAACGAATAGCCAAATTATAGCAATCGCGGTCAAAATACTCCAACCCATTGCGGTGTGGTTGAGCATCAATAATTGTCCGCCAATCATCCCACCAAAGAATGCACCCAAAAACTGACTGCTGGCATTTACACCCATCGCGGTGGCTTTAGATTGAATTGGTGCAGCCTTTGACAACCACGAAGGTAATAAGGCTTCCATAACGTTAAAGGCAATAAAGAATAAACCCAAACCCAATAAAAGGATGTATTTCGATTCAAACCCGAAAATCAGCACCAACAGCCCTAAAATAATACCTGCAATCGCGGTCAGGAAAATACCACGCATTTTGCGATATTTTTCTGCCAAAACAATGCTTGGAAATGCCACGAACAGACTGACCAACAACAATGGCAAATACACCCAACCATGATGCTGCAAAGGAATATCGGCAAATTGGATTAATTGCGAAGGCACATAAATAAACATGGCAGTCAGCAATAAATGTAGGGTAAATACCGATACATGCAGACGGTTTAAATCGCCCATTTTCAGGACTTGCTTTAACTGAGTGATATAGCCTTGCTGAAAATTACGATGATGACGCGTGACTTTAGGCACCAATAACAACATGAGAATCGCTGCTAGTCCCATCACTGTGGTGACCCAAAATAACCCTGAAATACCAACCCAGCCCGTAAGCCATGGCCCTAAACTAAAGGCCACCACAAAGGACATACCGATACTCATCCCCATCACCGCCATGGCTTTCATGCGGTTTTCTTCGCGGGTCACATCGGCCAGTAATGCCATCACCACGGCAGATACTGCGCCACCACCTGCAATGGCACGACCAATAATCACGCCATAAATGGTGTCAGACATGGCTGCAATTGCACCACCCAAAGCAAACAGTAATAAGCCAAAAACCACCAATGGCTTACGGCTATAACGGTCTGCAATTAAGCTAAACGGAATTTGTAAAATGGCTTGGGTGAGTCCATAAACACCAACGGCAAGACCAATCAGTGCAGGAGTTGAGTATTGATATGACTGCCCTGCTACTGAAAACACAGGAATAATCATGAACAAACCCAACATGCGCAATGCAAAAATACTGCTTAAAGCAAAGGTCGAGCGGCGTTCCAAGGCATTCATCATATCAATCGACTAAAACTAAATAATTTTGAATTTGCAGATATCCTACAACATTCAGCTGCATGATGCTGATTTTTCCCGATGTTTATTATACGCGATGCCTAGAATTTCAATAAAAAAAGGGCGCAACGCTGTGCACCCAAATTCTAACTTCGTTCTGTCTGTATGATTGTTCTGCTTGGTTATGCTTGAGTCTTACCATCAAAGCATCAGCAGATGCATTAACTTGCTTTTGCCTGACGCTTTTTAAATTGAATCGAGGCAATCACTGCCCAAACAATAAAGGCAACGCCAATTAAACCTGTCACTACTTCTGGCACATGCAGGCCTGTACCGCTGGCAATCATAATAAAGGCCAAGGCACCAATGGCGTAGTGCGCACCGTGTTCAAGGTAAACGTACGCATCCAACGTACCTTTTTCGACCAAGTAAATGGTCATAGAACGCACAAAAATCGCACCAATGGCTAGACCTAACATAATGATTACCACATCTGAAGTAATCGCAAAGGCACCAATCACGCCATCAAAACTGAACGAGGCATCTAGTACTTCCAGATATAAAAAGCCACCAATCCCCGCTTTTACCACACCTGTTGGCACACCATTTTCATCATGGCGCACAGCATTGCCCTGCTCATCGACTTCAGGCTCTCCGCCCAGCATGTGACTCAGCACTTGTACACCAATATAAATCACGATGCCCCAAATACCCGCCATCGTCACCACAAGGCGTTTATCTTCAACCACGTTCGCTGCCATGATCAGCAAGGTCACTAAGGCTAAAAATACAGACATGGCAGGTACGCTTGCCAAATTGCTCAAACGACGTTCCAACCATCTGAACCAGTGGGTGTCTTTTTCATCATCCAAAAAGAAATTCAGGAAGACCATCAACAAGAATGCACCACCAAATGCAGCAATTTCAGGGTGATGTGCCATCAGTTTGGCAGAATATTGCTTCGGATCATTCAGTGCCAGTTGTACCACTTCCATCATGCCCATATCGGCAGTGACAGCCACAATCACCACAGGGAAGATCAAACGCATGCCAAATACAGCAATGATAATCCCCACAGTTAAAAACAGCATTTTCCAGAAATGATCCCAACCGCGTAGGACTGAAGCATTCACCACCGCGTTATCAAACGACAACGACACTTCCATAATCGCTAAAATTGCGGTGATGGTCAGTGCGGTGAGCATGGTCTGCACACCTGCTTCTGGGCCATGGGTATAGCCCCAATATGCAGATAGCGCAAGACACACTATCGAAAATACGATTGAGAAACCAAAATGTTTCATCATGACAAACGACCTATCGATATATTTTGATCTGAATTTTTTATCTGTCGAATCTGCACCACAAAAGCCAAGCATAGCTTTGGGTGAGCAACAACAAATCTAAAAATTCTGAAATTTGAATTGTCCAAATTTTAAATCGGACAAAAGCTGAGAATGTAAAATTTTATGCCGCAATTATGACGCTTTTTTCTCAACTTCGCCAAAATTCTTCGTATGATTTTTTTGTTGTGATGGATTTCGCCCCAACTGCGCTATTTCAATATTGATCAGTTGTGATCACCGTACAGATATGCAATGGTATCTGCATCAATAAAATTCAAATGGAAATCCAACATGCGCTTTTCTCAAGAGGCTTGGCAGCGTAACCTTGCGCTCTATCAAAAAACACTGGCGTTGCCATTTAATCAGGAACTGGCGCAAGGTACATTAAGCAAAGCTGCGTTTTGTCATTATGTGATTCAAGATTCACATTACTTAATTGCCTATGGTCGTGCGCTGGCTGTCTGTGCTGCCAAAGCTTTTGATGCCGATGATATTATTCAATTTTCGGAAGCAGCCAAAATTGCAATTGTGGTTGAACGCACCTTACACGACAGCTTTATGCAAGCATTTGATATTTCCAAACAGGAATTTGAAAGCACCCCACTGACCCTCGCCTGCCATCATTACACCTCTTATTTGCTCGCAACAGCGTGGTCAGAAAGTTATCCTGTGGTATTGGCTTCATTGCTGCCATGTTTCTGGATTTATGCAGAAGTGGGCAAAGACATCGTCAATAATTCAGTACCGAATAATCCGTATCAGGCTTGGGTAGATACCTATTCAGGCGAAGAATTCCATAGTGCAGTCAACAATGTAATTCAGACCATTGACCGTATTGCTGCGCGCTGTGATGCCGATACCCTTGAAAAAATGCACCACGCCTACACCAAAGCTGCAGAACTGGAATGGTTATTCTGGGATAGCGCCTATCATCAACGTCAGTGGCCGGGTTTAGATCAAGCTTAACGGCCGCCCTCACGCACCGTATGGCAATCGCTCCATACATACAGTGCGACAGCTCATGACCGATAAAGCATGAAAAATAACACTTGAACAATTTTCATGCGCTATCATATATAGGTTTTTCATTTGCAAAATATCGAGAAGTTTTTATGAGCCAAAGTCATATCCGTATTCGAGGTGCACGTACCCATAACCTAAAAAACGTGAACCTTGATATTCCACGCGATAAATTTGTGGTAATTACGGGTTTATCTGGTTCAGGAAAATCTTCACTGGCGTTTGATACCCTTTATGCCGAAGGACAGCGTCGTTATGTCGAATCGCTTTCTGCATACGCACGCCAGTTTTTATCGCAAATGGAAAAACCTGAAGTCGACTCGATTGAAGGTCTAAGTCCCGCAATTGCCATTGAACAGAAATCGACCAGCCATAACCCGCGTTCAACCGTGGGTACCATTACCGAAATTTACGACTATTTGCGTTTACTGTATGCACGTGTCGGCACACCTTACTGTCCTGAACATGATTTACCAATGGTGGCGCAAACTGTTTCAGAAATGGTCGATGCTGTAAAAGCACTGGAAGAAGGCACTGCCTTAATGCTACTCGCGCCTGTGATTCGTGAGCGTAAAGGCGAATATGTGCATCTGTTTGAACAGCTACAAAGTCAGGGTTTTGTACGCGCCCGAGTTGATGGCGAAGTCATGGACATTGACCCACCACCAGAACTCGATAAAAAGAAAAAACATACCATTGAAGTGGTGGTAGACCGTTTTAAAGTCCGAGATGATTTGGGCAACCGTATTGCCGAAAGCTTTGAAACTGCACTGCGTTTAGGTGGCGATTTAGCCATTTTATCGTGGATGAATGCGGAACAACCTGATCGTATTTTTTCGGCCAAGCACTCTTGCCCGCAATGTGACCGTGCCGTGGCAGAACTTGAACCGCGCCTGTTCTCATTTAACAACCCTTTTGGCGCTTGTCCAACTTGTGATGGTTTGGGGACACGTAGCCATTTCAGTGCGGAAAAATTGATTCCAAACCCTGAACTGTCGATTAGTCAGGGCGCAATTCGCGGCTGGGACAGACAGCGTCCGTATTATTACAGCATGCTGGAAAAAGTCGCGGCACATTATGAACTCTCACTCGATACGGCATGGAATCAGCTGGACAGCGTGACACAAAAGAAATTCCTGTATGGCACAGGTAAAGACAAAATTGACCTGAGCTATACTGATGAACGTGGACGCCACCATAAACGTGTGATTGCGTTTGAAGGCGTGTTACCGCATTTAGAACGTCGTTACCGTGAAACCGAAAGTAATTATGTACGTGATGATTTGGCGCAGTATTTATCTAATGCTGCCTGTGATGCCTGCGGTGGTTCACGTTTAAATGAAATCTCTCGTAATGTCCGCGTGAAAGACAAAACCATTGCTCAAATTACCCAAATGTCGATTGGCGATGCCGAAGACTACTATCAAGGCTTAAATCTTGAAGGGGCCAAAGGTGAAGTCGCAGATAAAATCTTTAAAGAAATTCGTGAACGTCTGCACTTTTTAGTGTCGGTGGGTTTGAATTATTTAAGTCTGTCACGCTCCGCCGAAACTCTTTCAGGCGGTGAAGCACAACGTATCCGCTTGGCATCTCAAATTGGTGCGGGGCTTATGGGCGTGATGTATGTGCTAGATGAACCTTCAATTGGCTTGCACCAGCGTGACAATGATCGCTTGTTGGAAACCCTGATTCGTTTACGTGACTTGGGTAACACGGTGTTAGTGGTAGAACACGATGAAGATGCGATTCGCGCTGCCGACCATATTATTGATATTGGCCCAGGTGCAGGTGTGCATGGTGGACATATTATTGCCGAAGGCACCTATGCAGAACTGGCCGAACATGCAGACTCCCTAACAGGGCAGTATTTATCGGGCAAATTAAAAATTGAAGTACCGAAAACGCGCACCCAACCGCCACATCCCGAACAACAAATTAAGCTAATGGGCGCAGCAGGACATAACCTGAAAAAAGTGGATCTCACTTTGCCTTTAGGGGTAATGACTTGTGTCACAGGCGTGTCGGGTTCAGGAAAATCCACCCTAATTAACCGTACTTTGTTGCCTTTGGCTGCAACACAATTAAATGGCGCAACTACATTAACCGCAGAAAAATTCGACTCGATTGATGGTTTGCAATATTTAGATAAAGTGGTGGATATTGACCAAAGCCCGATTGGGCGAACGCCACGCTCGAACCCCGCGACCTATACAGGCTTGTTCACTCCAATTCGTGAGCTGTTTGCGCAAACCCCTGAAGCTAAAGCACGTGGCTATGCAGCAGGACGCTTCTCCTTTAACGTTAAAGGTGGACGCTGCGAAGCTTGTGAGGGTGATGGCATGATTAAAGTTGCCATGCACTTCTTGCCAGATATGTACGTGCCTTGCGATGCCTGTCATGGTAAACGCTATAACCGCGAAACTTTGGAAGTCAGTTATAAAGGTCGCAATATTTCTGATGTTTTGGAAATGACCGTTGAAGATGCCATGCATTTCTTTGATGCCATTCCTGTGATTCATCGTCGGTTGGAAACGTTAAATCAGGTTGGCTTGGGTTATATCCGCCTTGGTCAATCAGCTACAACTTTATCTGGCGGTGAAGCACAGCGCGTAAAACTGGCGCGTGAACTGGCCAAACGAGATACAGGCAAAACCCTGTATGTACTGGATGAACCGACCACTGGTTTGCACTTCCATGACATTGCCAAATTGCTCGACATCCTGCATGAGCTACGCAACAAGGGTAATACCATTGTGGTGATTGAACACAACCTAGATGTGATTAAAACTGCAGACTGGATTGTCGATTTAGGCCCTGAAGGTGGTGCAGGCGGTGGACAAATCATTGCCGAAGGCACACCTGAAACTGTCGCAAAATCTAAAATTTCACATACCGCAAAATTCTTAAAACCGATGTTAAAAGGCTAAAATAGATTATTTCAGTTTTTAAGCCCATTCAAGTTTAAATACAGATTCAGCACAAACTTGTGCTGAATCTTTCACTCTAGGCTTTTTATCACTTCGGAAATGCTCGTGGATCAATTACTGTGACTTAGTCACCAGCAACGGCATTGCGCCCACGTGCTTTGGCTCTAAATAAGTGTTTATCGGCTTTTTCCAACAATCTGCTCCATGACGCAGCACCCACCGCCACGCCAGCACTGACCGACACTTGAATATAATCATTCAGTTTTGGAATAAAAATTTCTTGATTCACAATATGGCAGCGCAATTTATCTGCCAAATACAGCGCCTCAGTAAATTCTATTTGCTCAATCAAAACCCAAAACTCATCGCCACCATAACGCACCACCAAGTCTGAGGCACGGACATGCGCTTTGAGAGTATCGGCAATACATTTTAAAGCTTGGTCACCTACCACATGCCCGAAGGTATCGTTAATGTGTTTGAATTTATCCACATCCATAATAATCAGACCAGTTTTGCTCAATTTTTCAGGTCGATGTTCTAAATATTTGATGTATTCCTCAAGCGCCAAACGGTTGGAAACACCAGTTAAGGCATCGGTATTGGCAATATTACGCAGCTGAAATTCTAAAATATCACGCTGCTCTAGGCGTTGTTTTAATTTTTGAATGGCCTCTAAGAGCGTTACCTTGTCTGGATTTTGCGTCCCTTGAGCTTCATCATCATAAGCTGCCAAGCGTAAAATTTGGCTGCGTGCCTGAATTAAAGGAATAAAGACCTTTGAGCGCGCATAGACCATGGTGAAAATAGCAGCCAATAACGAAATAATTGACGCTACTAGGGTTAAAATGAAAATACGCTGAGCTTGATGATAATCTTTGTGCGCAACCTGCAAACTGTGCGCTAATATAAATGACTGCAAACTGACCACAGTGTTGAATTTATCCACAATTTTTTGGGTGAGTTCAGTACCTGTCAATGAATAAGGTTGCCCATCAATACTTTGCTGAATCAATTGATTAACGATAGGAATTCCCTCATCCAGAAACTCCTTTTTTAATTGATCATGCAAAATATTATATTCAGGAATTTTATGTGCTTCAGGCAAAATGGTATGGATTAAATCCCACAAATAATAAGCTTGGCGTTGGGTTTGCAAAGAGCTCGCCAAATTGGTTTCAGGAATTTTTTCAGCAAACGTTACCGCGGCAATAATATTGGATGCCACCCTTCCCGCTTGATCACGCAAATCTGAAAGAACAAAAATCACACTATAATAGGTCGATACCGATGAGTCTTTTGCCACTGAATCGAGCATGACGTGTTTCAGCACATGCTGAGAACTGTCCCATGCCGCAAACATTTTTTGAATCGCATGATCCATCTGTTGAGAGCTACGCAAATGCTGTGGAGTTGCTGCATATTCATCGACCGCCTGACGCCCTTGTTCTAAAGCGGTCTTTAATTGATGCGATAAATGATGCGCATGGATAATAAAACTTTCTTTTCTTAAAATATTGATGGTCTGTTCTACTTGTTGATCCACGCCAGCACGGTACGCTTTCAATTCTTGTAAATTTTGCTGAAATTCAGCTGCTGAACTCGACATGACTTTGTTTGCAGGTGCTCGTTCACGCGAAATACTATTGGTCAGTTCAGCCACTTTGCCTAATACAGAAATTTCAATTAAAGCACGTTTTGTTTTTTGATAACTCTGATAACTATTCACCATCAGAGGAACGCAAATAAAAAGCAATGACACGATAATAATGATCATCGAGATCAACAGTCGCTGACTGATATGCTCTGTGCGCAATTTCATCATCATGCTAAGTTTTACCTACGTCATTATAACTGTGCAAAATCGTGGACTTGATCACTTAATCGGCGACTATATTACATGAGCAATCTTTAAATTACTTACAAAAAAGATAATTAATTCACTTATATTTTGAATTATTTAGTTTTTATCACCAAATCATAACAGCTAAATTG
This sequence comes from Acinetobacter sp. YH01007, assembly GCF_013420425.1. NCBI lineage: Bacteria > Pseudomonadati > Pseudomonadota > Gammaproteobacteria > Moraxellales > Moraxellaceae > Acinetobacter > Acinetobacter sp. YH01007. The sequence continues at coordinate 19,652 of NZ_VOYC01000013.1, forward strand.
GATCTGATATTTTAAACCTGTCTAACTAGAGCATCTTATTCAAGAAAACGTCCAAAACCATACACTGTGCCGATTTTCTTAAAACAACAAATACAAAAAATAATGTTTCAGCATGCAGAAAATATTTTACAGATGCAACATTTGGGTGCATAATGCACCTCATTAGGGCGAGTTTAGTTTTTCCTCAGCAGTAAACTAAATTTACCCGCAAATTTTGGCGAAAAATCCCAGTTTTTGAAAGAAAACTGGGATTTTTTTATGGGTTTTGATCATATCACACCCTCAAACTGCACCATATCAGTGCAATTTTCGCAAAACCATTTGCGTTTTCACATGCAAAAAAAAACCCAACCTTGGGGAAAGTTGGGCAGATAAAAAGCAAACAATTATGGAGAATCAGATCGCACTACTGGATGAACCAAGCTTAGGATTTGATGGTTAAATTATGAGATAAGTAACATAATTTACAAACCCGACTTAAGTAGTAGGACTTCATGGTGGAATTATGAAATAAATCACAGTTTATGTAAAGCCTAGTCAACCAGTCTGATTTATTTTTATACAAATAGTCAAAATTAATGTGATTAAATTCACATTATGCCGACTATTCCACTCAAATTTATTCTGAACAGACCTTATTTTTAGTTTGTTTTTTATCCAAAAATCATGATTTCACCCTAAAACAGGTGAATTTTTCCGTTATTCTTCACTCTCCAAGAATTATTATTACAGATAATTTCAATTAAATTTATCGATTAATCCAATTAATGCTTTGCTTATTATTTCTACTTTTGTTGCAAAAACGAACATATCGACTTGTTATCCATACAGTTTTTAGGTTGACAGCAAAAATTTTATTTGAATATTTTTTAAACACCAAAGTCAATTGGACTTAATTCTTAAATAAAGTCCTTTTAGTTCATTGACTTAATAATTTGTTACACTAAAATGATCAATGTTTCATCCATTTTTAACAAAACTGGTAACTATCATGAAAAAACTCGGTTTAGCCACTGCATTATTATTAGCCATGACCGGTGCTCAAGCGTACCAATTCGAAGTTCAAGGTCAATCTGAATACATCGACAATACAGTAAATGATAAGAATTTCACTGGTGCTGTTCAAGGTACTTACTACTTCAAAAATGTTGATGCGACTAAAGGTCCATTGGCTGAAGCTGCGTTCTTAAACCAAGCGTCTAACTTCTCTTTAGCATACAACTATGGTGAATACGATGTAGATGCTGACGAAGCAGATTTCGTATCTCATGTTTATGGTGCTAAAGCTGAAGCGTATATTCCAACTCAATTGGTTCCTGTTTATGCAAGTGCAGCATATAGCCACACCATCACAGATGGTAAAGGCGGTCAAGATAATGACAATGGCGACCGTTATGCCTTAGAACTTGGTGCAGTAGTAGCGCCTAACTTCTTAGTTGCTGTAGGTTATACAAGCGTTGCAGACCAAACTTCTTATGATGCTTTCAACATCCTTTCTAATGGTGTTGCTAAAGCAGCACTTGAGTCAGGCACAATCAATCAAGATCAAGATGCAATCACTGCACGTACAAAATACGTAGGTGCAATTGACGGCACCAATATGGCTGTTGGTTTTGAAGCAGGTCTAGTTTACGGTGAAAGCACTGCTTATAACTTAAAAACTGATCTTTATTTAACACCAGCACTTAGCGTTGGTGCGTCATACATGGAGTCAAGCTACAACGATTCTCCAAATAAAGCTTGGGGCGCGAACGTAAACTACTTCATCACTCCTGCGGTTTCAGTAGGTGCAAGCTATGTAAATGCAAACTTCGAAGCAGCTAAAGCAGCAGAAGAAGACGCTGATGTACTTGACACTCAAACTGTTGGTGTAAACGCTAAATTCCGTTTCTAATTTCACATTAGATACCGAAGTTAAAAAAGACGCTCATCTGAGCGTCTTTTTTTATGCCTGAAATATGTCATGAAAAATTTGCACGCTGTTTTACTCAGCCGAATCATCATGGTGATGATGTGGTAAGTGGCGAATGTACTGCAATGCGATTAAACGTGACACGATCAATGCCAAATACATCACGCCACAGAACATTTGCAACATGGCAATCACCCGTGCTTCTGGGCTGATCGGTATAAGATCAGATAAGCCTGTCGCAGACTGCAAACTAAAACTTAAAAATAGTAAATCTAGCCAACTTTGCAAACCTACAGCATTTGGGTTCTGAAAACTTTGCGGAATCAGAATCTGGCAAATGCTATATAAAAAGGCAAAACCCCAAGCGATTAAGGTAAACACCGCTGCAGCAGCAAACAGCTCATCTTTAGTTAAATAACGATCATGGAACATATAACGCAATAAGCCATAGGCTGCACTAAAATAGGCTGCAGCTTCACAAGCATGACTCATCACCAGAATAAGAGGATGCCGCACACCTAGTAAAATAAAGAATGAAAAGAATAAAGCCACATACACAAAACTTAGACCCAAAACACTCAACATTGGCGTTTGTCGAATCACTTTAGCAATGAGCAGCAACACCAATACCCCCACCATCCAAGTGATGACTTTGTAGGGCATGTTGTGATGTGAAAAGAGTGAAAGTAGCAAAATCACAAACTGCAAAAACAACAGCCATGCCGAAGGCAAGACCTGAAACCTTTTCCAGACATTGTCTAATATGTACATATATCTGCTACCTATTCTTTTTATATTGCATCCAACATAGCAGCTTATTTAGTCATGTAATGCAATCACTCTGTATCAAAATTGCATATCTCAATAACCGTATCCATAAATGCTCACCAGCATGCTTGCTCAAGCCAACATACAGGCATAAAAAAAGTCCCATTGCTGGGACTTTTTTGAGGTGTTTCAGACCTTAGTGGTCAGATGCACCAGAGATACCAATACCAGTTTGTGAGCGTACGAACTGTGCATCGAATGCTTTACGTTCAGCTTGTGCTTGCGCAGAGTTGTCAGTGATAGAGAACAACCAGCAGCAGAAGAATGAAAGTGGCATTGCAAAGATCGCAGGACCGTTAAATGGGTTGATTGGTGTGTCAGAAATTTGAAGCGTATCTACCCAAACTGCTTTAGACAATACAATCAAGGTTACTGCTGAAGCTAAGCCTGCTACACCACCAATCACCGCACCGCGAGTCGTTAAGCCTCTCCAGAACATAGACAATACAAGTACTGGGAAGTTTGCACATGCCGCTACAGAGAACGCCAAACCAACCATGAACGCAACGTTTTGTTTCTCGAAAAGAATACCCAAGATCATTGCGAAGATTGCTAAACCTAAAGTCGCAATTTTAGACATGCGAAGTTCTGATTCAGGTGTCGTTTGACCTTTCTTGAATACGTTAGCATACAAGTCGTGTGAGATTGCTGAAGCACCAGACAATGTCAAACCAGCAACTACCGCAAGAATTGTTGCGAATGCTACTGCTGAAATGAAGCCCATGAACAAGTCACCGCCAACCGCATCAGACAAGTGCACCGCAGCCATGTTGTTACCACCAACAAGTTCTAACTTGCCAGTTACTGCCATTTTCGCAACATCAAGGAATTGTGGGTTGTTTGATACGTAAAGGATCGCACCAAAACCAATGATGAAGGTTAATAGGTAGAAGTAACCAATGAAACCTGTTGCAACCACTACTGATTTACGTGCTTCTTTCGCGTCTTTTACTGTGAAGAAACGCATCAAGATGTGTGGTAAACCTGCAGTACCGAACATTAACGCAAGACCAAGTGAAATCGCATCAATTGGGTTAGACGCTAATTTACCAGGACCCATAATGTTTGCAGCATCTGCCAAGCTCAAGTCATGTACTTTAGCGAAGACTTGGATCGATTGCTCAAACATGTTAGTGAAGCTGAAGCCCACACCTTTCATTACCATGAAGGCCATGAAAGTTGCACCTGAAAGTAACATCACCGCTTTGATGATCTGTACCCAAGTTGTTGCCAACATACCACCAAACATTACGTAAGCCATCATGAGTAGACCCACGATTACTACTGCAAGGTTGTAGTTCAAACCAAAGAGAAGTTTGATTAACTGACCCGCACCTACCATTTGTGCAATCAGGTAGAATGCAACTACGACAAGCGAACTGAATGCTGCAAGGGTACGTACTGGCTTTTCAGCTAAACGGAACGATACAACGTCAGATAGGTTATATTTACCTAAGTTACGTAAACGCTCAGCAATCAAGAACAATACGATTGGCCAACCGACCATGAAGCCAAGTGAATACAGCAAGCCGTCAAAGCCTGACATAAACACCATTGCGGAAATACCCAGGAACGACGCTGCTGACATATAGTCACCTGCAATCGCGAGACCATTTTGGAAACCTGAAATACCACCACCTGCGGTATAGAAGTCCTTAGTGCTTGTGGTTTGCTTCGCTGCCCATTTAGTAATGAACAAAGTTGCGCCCACGAAAATCAAGAACATAATAATTGCAGGCCAGTTGGTTGGCTGCTGTTCTGCTGCACCTAAATCTGGTCCTGCAAATGCCATACCTGACATTAATACAGTAGACGCAGCCAGTGCTTTCAATGAATTCCATTTCATCTTAGTGCGTTCCTTTCTCATGTGTAATTGCTTCAACTTCACGCATCGCTTCTTCGTTCAATTGGTCAAGTTTGCCATTCGCAATTGATGAATAAACAGCACACAAAATGAAAGATAAAACGATAATGCTCAGACCTAATGGAATACCCCAAGTCGTCACACCGCCAGAAATTGAACTCAATAAGAATTCTTTGTTATAGCCCACTAAAAGCATGAAACCTACGTACACAAACAACATGATTGCTGTTAATGTCCAACTTAGGTTACTTTTTCTGCGAACCATTTCTTTGAATTTTGGGTTTTGTAGAATGCGTTCTACTTGTACCTCATCCATAACCTGCTCCTTCAAGCGCCCTGCCTTAGGCGCAAATTTTTAATTCGAATTATTTCGAACTTAAAATTAACAATGTTGGAGCCGATTTGCAATTTAGACTTTGGTCGCTAAAAAAATGATCAACCTCAGCGCAAAGGCAATGGAATAGGCTATCATAGCCCTATTGTCGATACTTTTAAGGCATCATGAACAGCTGGCTCATTATGGGGGTTTTAGCCCTCTATATCGCATTACTTTTTATCTGTGCTTTCTATGGGGAAAAACACGCCAGTCGTTTAAGCACGCGTGGGCGCATGCTCATGTTCAGCTTAACTTTAGGGGTGTACTGTTCATCATGGACTTTTTATGGTGCAACGGGCGCAGCCGTTCGTGAAGGGATCATTTTTTTACCCATTTATTTAGGGCCATTGCTGTTTGTCGCTGTTGGTTATGATATTTGGCGACGTTTGGGTCGAGTGCGACAACACCACGCCATTTCATCGATTGCTGACTTTGTTGCTGCACGTTACGGTAAAAGCGGGCCATTGGCATCACTGGTCACAATTTTGGCGGTGATTGCAATTATCCCGTATTTGGCTTTGCAATTACGCGCAATTGCGCTGAGTGCCGCAGTGATTTTGGATCAAAGCACCAATGTTGAAAGTACCACCAATGCGGTGTTATTCCTGACAGGTTTATTGGCTATTTTGGCGATGCTGTTTGGTACTCGACAAATTGCCAATACCGAACAACACGGCGGCTTAATGCTTGCGGTTGCCTTTGAGTCCTTTGTCAAACTATTTGCCTTGCTGGCTGTGGCCTTCTTCTTTGTATTTGAAGCGCCTGACAATATTCATCAAATTGCCAATGATGTTTCAATTACCTTCCATGAAGTACAGCTGTTTGGTGTGCCTGAAACCTTTTGGGTGCAAACCTTATTGGCGGCATTAGCGATTATTTGTTTGCCGCGTCAGTTTCACGTTGCTGTGGTCGAACTGCGCGATGAAAAACATATTCGGGGTGCGCGTCGCTGGTTTGCCGTTTATCTGATTTTAACCACCATCGCGATTGTTCCAATTGCCAGTTGGGCCTTGCACGCAGCTCCGCAATATTTAGCCATCCCAGATGTAGCGGTTTTGTCTTTGCCACTCAGTTATAACCAAGACTGGTTGACGCTGTTGGCGTTCTTGGGAGGATTCTCCGCCTCAACAGGCATGCTATTGGTATCTTCAGTAGCACTGTCGATCATGCTGAGTAATGACCTGATCATGCCTGCCTTGTGGCGCATGGGCATTTTCTCACGCCATGACAAGCGCTTGCCTTTGGTACTGAAATTCACCCGACGCATTTGTATTTTAGCGGTGATGCTGCTCGGCTTCCTGTTCTTCAACTTCTTTAACGATATTGATCAACTTTCTGTGTTTGGCTTGTTGGCCTTTAGTGCAGTGGCACAGTTCTCCCCTGCCCTGATTGGGGGGTTATATTGGCGTGGTGGCAGTAAACAGGGCGTTTATGCAGGCTTAATTGTTGGATTTGCGATGTGGGCCTATACCCTGCTACTTCCGACTATTTTACGCAGCCTGCCAAGTCAGTTCAGCGAGTTTACCCGTGAATTTTTATTGCTGGGACCTTTAGGCATCAACTGGTTACGCCCTGAAGCCTTGCTTGGCTTTGAATCTTTTGCCCCGCTCACACATGGGGTGGTTTGGGCGCTCGGTTTAAATATTTTGTTATATGTTTGGGTGTCACGTATTTTCCGCCCAAGTGTGGCAGAACAGATTCAGGCCGAAAGTTTCTTTTATTATGAAACCAAGCCTTTGCCAACTCAGAACATGAGCAACGAGGTCAGCTATTCACATCAGGATGTAGCGCGTTTAAAAGTAGGCGATTTAATCACACTGGCAAAACGCATTACAGGCGAATCTCCAACCCGACAAGCCTTTGAGCAGTTTAGTCAGCAAAATAATGTGGTGCTGAATGAAAATGCCAATGCCAACGGCATGTGGTGGCGTTTTACCGAACAATATTTGGCAGGCACCATTGGTGCAGCATCTGCGCGTACTTTGCTCACCACTGCCATGGTCAATAACGGACTCGCTTTAGGGCAAGTTGCGAATATTCTTGACCAAGCCTCACAATGGCAACGCTTTAACCAAAACCTAATCATGACCATGATTGACCACATGACCCAAGGCGTGAGTGTGGTAGATGAAAATATGTGTTTGGTAGCATGGAATAATCAATATCTCAAACTATTTGATTATCCTAAAGATATTGTCTATGTCGGGTGCCCAATTGCCGATTTGATTCGCTATAACGCAGAACGTGGTGAATGTGGTCCGGGCTCAATTGAAGAACACGTGCGTAAACGTATTCACTGGATGAAAATGGGCAGTGCACACGAGTTTGAACGCATCCGTAAAGATGGTCGTGTAATTCAAATGCGTGGTAATCCAATTGAAGGCGGTGGTTTCGTGACCACCTTTGCCGATATTACCGCTTTCCGTGAAAACGAAGCCGTACTTGAAGCACGGGTACAAGATCGCACACAACAATTGGCCGATGCTTTGGCAGAACAGCAATTGGCACGTGAACAAGCCGACAAAGCCAATATGTCCAAAAGCCGCTTTATTGCCGCTGCCAGTCATGACTTATTACAGCCAATGCATGCAGCGCGCTTATTCAGTACGGCTTTAGAGCAAAGTATTCAGTCCGATGAAGACCGTAAAACCCTGCAACAACTGGATCGTGCCCTGCATGGTGCAGAAAGTATGCTCTCGGCCTTGTTGGATATTGCCCGTTTGGAAGGCGGTACGATTCAGCCGAAACGTCAGGCTTATCCACTGCATGACTTACTCAGCGATTTAAGCCTGCAATTTAAATCCATTGCGGCACAACGTGGCATTGAATTCCGTGTGCATGACGTACAGTTCTGGATTGATACCGACCCACAATGGATTCGTCGTATTATTCAAAACTTTGTCAGCAATGCGCTGCGCTATACCGCCAAAGGGCGTGTAGTCGTGGGCGTATTGCGTTCCGCAGAACATCCACAACATATTCGAATTGGGGTGTGGGATACCGGTCCGGGTATTGCCGAAGAACAGCGTATTAAACTGTTTCAGGAGTTTGAGCGTTGCGGACATACGTCGCCTTGGGGTGAGCAAGGTCTAGGTCTTGGGTTAGCGATTGTGCAGCGTATGACCAGTTTGCTGAACTACCCTGTGCATGTCTATTCGGAATTGGGCAAAGGCTCGTGCTTTATGATTGAAGTGCCGATTGTCGAAGCTCCAAAAGTAGTGGCTGCACCTGTGCAAGTGGTGCCGTTGAAAACCAAAGCCTATAAAATTTTGTGTTTAGACAATGATGAAACCATTTTGGAAGGCATGGCGACCCTGCTGAGTAAATGGGGCTATCACGTATTTAAAGCCACCGAACCTGAACAAGCAATTGAGTTGATTCAACGTGAGCACATTCAAGTTTGGTTGGTCGATCAGCACTTAAATGACGATAAAATCGGTTTAGATTTTATTCTGGAACATCGTCAAGCCGATGTACCTGTGGCGTTAATTACAGCAGACTCCGACCCAGAATTGCCACAGCGCTTAAAAGAGCTGAATATTGTATTGCTGAAAAAACCGTTAAAACCAGCATCGCTGCGTTCTTGGTTATCTGGACTGAAAATTTCAGGCAGCTGATAGCAATAAAACTTTGTCTGTCCCGCTTTAAACTGTGCTTGATTCAAGCCATGTTTAAAGTGCAAGGCAGGCAAAGCTATTCAATATCCGTCTTGTGGCGGCTTGAAGCTGTTTTACCAACTGCAACCCTAGACCACTCAAAAAATAACAGATTGCCTGTAAAGTGTCACAGCCATTGGCCTGATGCACAACACCCATTGACCAAAGTTTTCAAAAATGTCGCGTTTTGAGTGCCTGCCCTTCACATTAAATACCATCACCTCACTGGCTATGGCAAAGTCTGACAAGATCGTAAGCAAATACACCCAAACTTGCTTACAATTTCTTTAATTGCCGAGTTTGTAAAGGCTTTTCTGAGCACATTGCAATACATTAGACTTTAGTCTTATACATCTATTGACTATCTGCGCGCATAACTAAGTACAAGAAATGATCAGCGCATTCATCTTCAAGCCACATCCAAACAAATTTCCTGCCCTATTAAGCGTTGATCGACCTGTTTTCACGTTTTAGGAAGAATCTCATGAATACCGTGAACCATGAACAGCAGCTCGCAGAACAAACACAGCAGCTACAGCGTCAATATGGCGTAAATGCGCTATTGCCCGAAATTCACTGGGATCGTCTGTTTCAAAACAGCAAACTCAAAGCTCCTCATCTACAAGCGCTGAATACCCTGTATCAAACCGCAGTACCCTTAGCCCTACAAGTCTTTGAAGAACTCAATTTTGATGTGTTTCGCCCTGCGGCGTATCAACCACAAGGTTTAGGTCTGTTCAACAAACTTTCAGCACAGGAGGAGCAATTACTGGATGTTTTGGAACAAGAAGCGCAAGGCTTAGATCAAAGCACCCGCCAGCATATTTGGAGTATGTTATTACGTGGTGGTGCGGTACTGGTCTTTAAAGCATGGTTAGGCAAAGTCAAAACAGATGAGGCACAACTCGATACAGCTCAATTTGATGAATTGTCCGATTTGCTGTTCATTAAAACCTCACCTTTTGAGCTGGCAGAACGCTTAAAAGTCGATGCGCATGCACCCACTGAACATATTTTTCTACTGTATGGCAATGACGTGTATTTAGACCGTTTTAACAGTCTTGAAACGGCAGCCTTATTTGTCGATTTAGGCGTGTACGATGCTGCGTTTATAAGCCTGAGAGATGACCACGTTGCAAAATACCTGATTGGACAAGGCTATGTCAGTGAGCAGCAAATTGATGAATTGCAATGTGCCTTAAATCCTTTGAATTGTGCCGATTTAAATCCAAAACAGAACTATATTGCTTAGTGTGAGTTGAAGACTTAAATTCCAAGTAATCACATCGCAAACCCCATCCTATTCCAAATAAAACAAGGCGTGCAATAGCACGCCTTGTGGCTTATTTCATTAACAATACACGAATGAATTTTGCTTAAAACGTCACACGTTTATAATCACGATATTCAGGCTTCCAGAAATTAGCCTCAATTGCCTCTCGTAATGCCTCATCACTCATGACAGCTGCAACGCCTGCATCCATTGCTGCTTTTGCGACTCTAAATGCAATAAATTTAGACACCTGCTGAATTTCATTTAAATCAGGCAATAAATCTGCATTTGGATCCTGCAACAATGGTGAGCAGTCCGCCAGCGCATTACTGGATGCAATTAACATACTGTCTGTCACACGTGTTGCCCCTGCAGCGATTACCCCTAAGCCAATACCTGGGAAAATATACGAGTTATTGCATTGGGAAATATTATAAAGTTTGCCCTGATAGTTCACTGGCTCAAATGGGCTACCTGTTGCAATTAAGGCCTTGCCTTCAGTCCACTCCAAAATATCGGCAGGAAATGCTTCAACTTGTGAGGTTGGGTTTGACAATGGCAACACAATTGGACGCTCGCAATTGGCAGCCAAGGTTTTAATCACCTCTTCAGTAAATAAACCCGGTTGCCCAGACACTCCAATGAGTACGGTAGGTTTGGCATGCTGAATCACATCCAACAATGAAATAATGCCTTCGGCATTGCCCCAACCTGTGACACGTTCCGTGCTTTGTGCCAGTTTGCTTTGGAAGTCGAGCAAGTTCGGCTGATTATCGGTAAACAAGCCAAAACGATCCACCATATACACACGAGCACGTGCTTCAGCATCGCTTAAGCCTTCCACCACCATTTGCGCCACAATTTGCTCGGCAATACCACATCCTGCAGAACCCGCGCCCAAAAAGGCAATGGTTTGATCTTTCAGCTGCTTGCCTGCCGCACGTGATGCAGCAATTAAACTGCCCACAGATACAGCAGCAGTGCCCTGAATATCATCATTAAAACAGCAAATCTGATCACGATATTTATTCAGCAAGGGCATGGCATTTTTCTGAGCAAAATCTTCAAACTGAATCAATGCCTTTGGCCAACGGCGTTTCACCGCATCAATCACCTGATCGACAAATTGATAGTATTCCTCACCACTAATACGTGGCTGATTCCAGCCCATATAGATCGGATCATTCAGTAATTGTGGGTTATTGGTGCCTACATCTAAGGTAATGGGTAAGGTATAGGCAGGACTAATACCGCCACATGCTGTATATAAAGACAGTTTTCCAATTGGAATACCCATGCCGCCAATGCCCTGATCACCCAAGCCTAAAATACGCTCACCATCGGTAATCACAATCACTTTGACATTCTTTTTATTGATGTTTTGTACAATATCATCAATATGGGCACGGTCTGGATAGGAAATAAAAATACCCCGATGACGGCGGTAAATATCGGAAAAACGCTGACATGCCTCGCCTACAGTTGGGGTGTAAATAATTGGCATCATCTCACTCAAATGTTGCTCAATTAAGTGATAAAACAGGGTTTCATTGGTGTCTTGAATGTTGCGTAAATAAATATGTTTGTTAATCGCATCACTAAAAGCACAATATTGCTGATAAGAACGCTGAGTTTGTTCTTCAATATTTTCAATTACATGCGGAATTAAACCATGCAGGTTAAAACGCGTACGTTCTTCTTCAGAAAATGCAGAACCTTTGTTTAATAAAGGTAGTTCTAAAAGGCCGTTGCCAGCATAGGGAATATATAAAGGACGTTTTTGCTGCAGATTTGCGGTTGTCATTGTTCATCTCATTCTAATCAGTTGCGAATGGCGCATGGATTGAGATACGCCATCAGACATCTGACTAGCTTAGCCCCTTTTACAGTAAAGGGGGCATTTAGAAGTTTGATAGCCAAATCTGAATGATTTTTATTTCTGATAACCGTATATTTTTGAGTGCTACGCTCTTTGAATAAACCTAAACAGAGAACAGATCACGATTATTTCGGTGGCTGTAAAGGTGACATATCGACAATCAGGCTAGCGAATTTACGTACCATCGGCAAAACAAACAGCACCACTGGAAAAGCAAAGGCCCAAGAAATCATCCAGTTATTGAACCAGAGTGCAAAAAAACCATCAATCCAGCCTAAATTACGAATCATATTGATAAAGGAAATGATGCCACTCATCAAACACGATAAAAAGAAAGGAATCACCACGGTGGCCCATTTCATAGGTAACTTGGGTACATTGCCAAAAATCATTGCACGTTGTTTCATGCCATCGCCTTTTGCCTGACGTTATTGGCGGATACTATGCCATGAATTGCTTAGAGAAAGGATGATTTTTCAGGCAATGTATTGCTTTAGATCCACCCACCGCAAAATTCGATAAAGCATACAATTGCATTCCCCTAAAGCCCCTGAAATTTGCTATATTTAGCGTTTTTCTGCACATCTATTTTTCGACTCAATATGAATACGGCAATACAAGCAGCGCTCGAGCATGCAGTGCAATCCCTTCAAGCTGAAGGTGTACTCCCATCTGACTGGAACAATACGAGTAATTTAACCCGTACCAAAGACCGCAGCCACGGCGATTTCGCATCGAATATTGCCATGATTGCCTCTAAAGCTGCGGGTATGAAGCCACGCGATTTAGCCGAAAAAATTCTTGCTGCTCTGCCTGAAGTTGCAGACATCAGCAAAGCAGAGATTGCAGGCCCTGGTTTTATTAACTTCTTTTTAAATGCCGACCAGCGTTTTAGTGTTTTAGATCAAATTCAAGCACAAAAACAACAATTTGGACGCAGCCAAATCAATGCAGAAAAACGCATTCAGGTCGAGTTCGTTTCTGCTAACCCAACCTCAAGCCTACACGTGGGTCATGGTCGTGGTGCTGCTTATGGTATGACAGTTGCCAATTTACTTGAAGCCACAGGTGCTAAAGTTGACCGTGAATACTATGTCAATGATGCTGGCCGTCAAATGGATATTTTGGCGACTTCAACTTACTTGCGTTATTTGGAACTGGCAGGTCAAACGCTGGTGTTCCCCAAAAATGCGTATCAGGGTGACTACGTTAAAGACATCGCACAAAGCATTTTAAAACAGGATGGTGAACGCCATGTACGCCCTGTTGCAGATGTATATAACAATGTGCCTGAAGATGTGCAATATGCGGCAGAACTCGATGCCGATGGCAACAAAGTGGTCTTGTCGGGCGACAAAGAAAAACACATTGATGGTTTGATTTTCAATTCACAAACGCTCTTGGGTGATGATTATCGCGTGTTCCATCAGGCTGCGCTGAATGCTATTTTGGCCGACATTAAAGATGACTTGGGCGAGTTTGGTGTCACCTTTAACCAATGGTTTAGCGAAGCGTCATTGACTGAAAAAATTGATGAAGCTCTGCAAACACTAGATCAACGTGGTTATCTATACGAACAAGACGGCAATATCTGGTTTAAATCGACCGCATTTGGCGATGAAAAAGACCGTGTGGTGAAACGCCGCAATGGTCAAACCACTTACTTTGCTTCAGACATTGCTTATCACCTGAATAAATTACAACGTGGCTACACAGACCTAATTGATATTTGGGGTTCAGATCACCACGGTTATATTTCACGTGTGAAAGCGGCCATTGATGCACTAGGCTACGACTCGAAAAAATTAACGGTACTGTTAGTGCAGTTCGTGAGCTTATGGCGTGGTGGTGAAATGGTACAAATGTCATCCCGTTCAGGTCAGTACGTGACCTTGCGTGATTTGCGTAAAGAAGTCGGCAACGATGCTGCACGTTTCTATTACGTCATGCGCAAATCTGAACAGCACATTGACTTTGACCTAGATTTGGCCGTTTCACAAAGTAAAGACAATGCGGTCTACTATATTCAATATGCTCATGCACGTATTTGTCGTATGCTCGAAAAAGCTGCTGCTACGCAATTGAATTTTAATGCGACAACTGCACGTCAGTTTGCCGCTAAACTTGAGCTAGATGCTGAAACTGAAATTTTAGCCAAACTGGCTGCGTATCCTGAAATTTTAGTACGTGCTGCCAACAGCCACGAACCGCATCAGGTAGGTAACTATTTGAAAGAATTAGCAGCATTGTTCCACGGTTGGTACAATGAGCATAAAGTTCTGAATGATGATGCAGCCTTGACTCAAGCACGCTTATTGCTTTCAGTAAACGTACAACAAGTCTTGCGTAATGGTTTAGAATTATTAGGTGTCTCTGCACCAGAAACAATGTAAAAGCCAAATAAAAGCATAACAAGAGGAAGTCCACGTGTTTGGAAAAACGCAACGCGGTGTATCTGAACGACCGAATAAGCCCAAAAAACCACTAATTCCAACGTGGTTAGGCACACTCGTGGTGATTTTAATCGTGTTGTGTTTTGCTGTAGCCTTAATGCTATGGAAACCGTGGGCACCTGTACAGCCTAAAGGGCAAATCAATTCTGAGCATTATCAGGAAGATACCAACAAAGACTATCGTTTTTATGATTTGCTGCCACAGCAACAGGTTACCCCAATTCCTGAGCAAGCGGTGCCTGAAACACAGCAACAGAATACCGTAGTCATTGTTGAAGCGCCTGCTGCTGTAGAGGCGCCAGCGGCCAGCGAAGCCAATGTTGGTCTGACAGAAATGCCTGCCCCTGTGGTACAAGCCAGCTATATTCTACAAGTGCGTAGCTATACCGACCCAGATGCTGCAGATGCACGTCGTGCCGAAATTATTTTGAATGGTTTATCGGCAGATGTAGTGAAAAGTGTAGAAGGTGGTGAAACTTGGTATCGGGTGATTTCAGGCCCTTATGATTCAGCCGATGCTGCAGTGATTGCTCAGCAAACTTTGCAGCATAGTGGAATTGATTCAATTGTCGTGAAACGCTAAGCCTCATTGTTATCAATCGACCAAAATCAATTAAAAAAAGATGCCTCGGCATCTTTTTTTAGGTCTATAGAACGATGTACTCACAAAAATCATCGCTAGATTTGCATTAACTGCTGCTCACGTTCGCGTGCACGCTGAAATGCAGGACGCTGTTCCACGCGTGCCAAATAAGCCGCAATCTGTGGATAATGATGCCCGGTACGGCTTTGCAATGCTTGGAGCGGGAAACCCATTTGAATATCGGCAAAAGAAAAATCCCCTGCAAAATAATCATGTTTGCCCAAATAATCTTCTAAATAAGCAATATGATCTTTTAAACGAGGCTGAATAAACCCTGCTTTAACACCTGCAGTAATTTTTTGCGCCATTGGTCGAACTAACCATGGCACATGCTGCGGCACATTGGTCATCACCAATTGCATCACTAACAATGGCATTAGCGAGCCTTCGGCATAATGCATCCAGTATTGATATGCTTGCTGTGCTGAAGCCTGCTGCGGTTTAAACTGCCTTTGCGTATCATAATGCTGCAGCAAGTACTCCAAAATGACTGCAGATTCTGCAATGGTCTGCTCTGCATCCGTCAAAATTGGTGCTTTACCCAATGGGTGAATCAGCTTCAATTCATTGGGCGCACTTAAATTGGGCTGACGGTGGTAAAACTTGATTTCATAGTCCAAACCCAGCTCTTCGAGCGCCCACAAAATGCGGAAAGAGCGGGATTGATCAAGGTGGTGTAAAGTAATCATAAACGTCCTATTTTGTTTTTATTACATCTGTTTTAAGTGATTGTTATATCTTCTGTTTCACGCAACATTATAAAAAGGCATGTCCTGCATGCCTTTTTATAAGAGACGGATTCAACTCTAGGTTTAACCCAATTCAGTACGAATTTCCACACTGCGTAACAAGGTTTTCGTCACAGGTGTTTTTTGACAGATATTCAGTACTTTTTGCTGTAATTCTGCATCTAACGCTGCTTCAGTTTGCACACGGCGTTCAATCCACTCCTGCCCTTCCTGATTGGTAAAGAAGTCCGCCTCGACCTGAATTTTGCCAAAATCCAAACCCTTATGCTGTGCATACATACGCAAGGTAATCATGGTGCAAGCGACCAAACTGCTACATAACAGATCATAAGGTGCAGGACCTGCATCTTGACCACCTAACTTTTCAGGCTCATCTACCTTCCATTGGTGCTGACCACTTTGGATCTGACCTTGCCATGCCGTGTCTAAACTGCGTACCTGTGCTGTGCCAATCTTGGCCATAAGATGCTCCCTATAGATTGATATTCCATCATTTATTTTGATGCACGCATTTTTGCGGGGAAAGTCGGCGCTTCTAAACGTGGTCCATCGTAGTCTGGTATTGTGCCAAAACGAGGATCATGATTGACCCATTGCTCACGTGCAATGCTGAGTTCCTCTTGGGTACGACCGACGAGATTCCACCACAACAAAATTGGCGACTCAAAAGGTAAACCGCCCAATAGCAACAGACGCGCACCCGCATGTAAATCTAGCTGAATTTCGGTTAAGCCTGGTTCAAGCACCAGCATATTTTCATCGTTTAATTCATGCCCATGCACAGTGGCTGTGCCTTCCAGCATCATCAAACCATATTCAAATTTAGGATTCAGCGGCAAACGGGTTGTCGTGCTGGTTTCACTATAAATATCTACCCCTAGCAACTCACTATGTACTAATACTGGTGAAGTGGTATTTAAAAATTCACCAACTAAGATGGTAAATTCCACTCCATCTAGCAAAACCACAGGCAAGTCAGGGTAATGATCAAAACGTGGCGCCATATTGCGCTGATCATCAGGTAAAGCAATCCACAGTTGCGCTGTATGCATGTGTGTTTCGGTGTCGGGAGCAACTTCGGTATGTGAAATACCATAACCCGCGGTCATTAAATTAACCTGTTTGGGACGAATCAATTGCTTAGTACCCAAACTGTCGGTATGCATAATGCTGCCTTCAATCATCCAGGTGAATGTTTGCAAACCAATATGTGGATGCGGCCCGACATCTAAGCCTTCACCTTGTGGAAAATTAACAGGACCTGCGTGATCTAGAAAACACCATGCCCCAATCATGCGTTTATGCCGACTCGGTAAAGCACGTTTAATTAAAGTTCCCTGCCCAATTTCAGCACTACGCAGTGGAAATTCCTGTATAAATTGCTTGACGTACTTATCACAATCGTCTGAATTGGAAAGCTCGGTATAATTGCTGTTGCTCATCCTATACCTCTTATATTTCTGTAAATTCCTTGACTATTAAATATAGTAAATCACTAACGAAGAGCAAGATGAAATTTGTTGTTCTGATTTTTATGGTTCAAACTTGAACTACACCTTAAAATATATGGCATAATTTTGACCAAAATTTAAAAAAATAGAGAAAATACCCAAATTTAGGGAGGTTATTTTTTCTGCATTTTGCGCATAATCCTCACTATAAGTTGTCAATTTGAGTAAATATCGCTATGTCTGTAAAAGCTCGAATGGGGGAACAGACCCGTTCGAAGATTTTAAGCAATCAGGAAGCCTCAGAAAAACTTTTAAAAACAACTGAGTGTGATCTTGAAAACCGACAAGCAATTGAAAAAGCATTGCAGCACCCTGCTGCGCAACTCCCGCCGCAATTTGAAACACATTTTTATCAACACCAGAATTTACATCAGCGTCGTTATTTACGCCAAGTCAATTACATTGGGCAAATGACGTTCCTGCTGTATTTCTTTATCGATTATTTCATCATTCCAGATGTCACTACACTCTCGGCCACACTCCGTCTCAGTGCTGTTGTATTGGCGCTGATTGGCAATTATTTCTGCTTTAAATTGATCAAAGATATTCGCCTGCTAGATTTAATTTTACCGGTCAGCGCCACACTGTGCTGCGGTATTTGGTTCTATATCCTGTCGCAATCACAAAGCCCTTGGATTTCCACTTATGTGTATGCCTCGGTCATTTTTGTGCTCATGGCGAACCTATGTATTCAAGTGCGTTTCCGCCCTGCGGTCTACAATTCATTGGTCATGAGCGTACTCATGTTTTTGGGGGTGATTTCCCTCACCAATTTGCAGGATGCCTTAGTTTTTATGGTGGTGTATATCCCTGTATGTTTGTTGAGTTTGTATATCAGTTGGATCAACACCCTAAATGCCCGCCATCACTTTTTACGCAGTTTGCTGGATGACTGGAATTTTCATACCTTGCAAGCCTTGGCACACACCGATGAACTGACCCAACTCAATAACCGACGTCAGTTTGTACACATGGCAGAACACAAAATTCATGCATGGCCTAAATCTGAATCGGTCTGCTTACTAATGTTTGATGTCGACTTTTTTAAACAAATTAACGATACCTATGGGCACGATATTGGAGATCGGGTCTTACAAAATATTGCAGACATTGCTCGTAAAGAAATGCGCCGCAAGGATATTTTGGCACGCTTTGGCGGTGAAGAGTTTATCGCTCTGCTTAGTGAAACCAGCTTAGATGAAGCACTGATGATTTCAGAACGCTTAAGACAAAAAATTGCTCAGCATGAAATGTGCATTGATAAAAAATGTTTTAATTTCACTGTCTCCATTGGAGTATCCAGTTTAAAACCACAACAAACCGACTTACAGACCCTAATTAAAGAAGCCGATTTGGCCTTATACCAAGCCAAACAACGTGGACGAAATTGTGTCATCAGTTTTGATGTGGGGATGCCTGAGCCCCCTAAATCTACGGTAAAAAAAGAAATTAAATCTTGGATTGTTTAGCAGGCATAAAAAAGAGTGATTTATAGAAAATAATTATTTTGACAGATATAGTCAAACATATACAATTTAGGTATTAAATTTTAAAAAAACTTGCAATGAAATACTTGACTGAAAGCTTAAAGAAAGTAGAGCAAGACCTTGCTTATTTTGTATCCCCTGAAAATAAAGATGGGTTTATTAAGGAATTTGCATCATGGGTCTATGGTGAGTGGTCAAAGAATGATTTCTATGAAACCGATATTGTAGATTTAGGCTATGATTGTTCTTCGTACCCTGAAAAAACAAATCAATCACTCTCCGATAAATGCCCCACCTATGCTGATTTTATTAATGCAAATACAGGCTTTTCTGAATGTACTCACGTTTCAGGACAAGGTATGCGCTGTCAAGAATATGAGGAAAAATTATTAGAGATTTTTGGTGATGCTTGCGCTAAAAAACTAGATGATTTAGTAGAGCCATATCAACTAGAAGTGCCTGAAAAATACAAAAAATTTGCAGAAAATATTAGTGAACTAATTTTCCTTGAAGTTGTTGATCATCATGAGGATTCAGAACTTTATGAGGTTTGTGACGATATTTTATTAAAATATAATCAGCTAGGAGTCGCATCATCCCCTTATACATGCCCTATCTGTGGATGGGATGAAGACAATGATCTAGCCATATATTGTGATGAATCCATATTTAAAGACTATACACTTGAGGATTTCAAGAAGTTAGCGGAGATTGATTAATGTATTCTCCTGCTAAATTCGGTGAAATGATTGGGAAGTCGGTTAAAACTCTACAAAGATGGGATGCCGAAGGTATTTTGGTTGCATGTCGAAATCCTAAAAATCGCAGATACTACACGCACGATCAATACCTTGAATATATCGGTATAAAAGCAACGGAAGCTAAATCATCAGTAATTGTTTATTCAAGGGTATCTAGTGTTGCTCAAAAGCCCGATTTAGCTAATCAGGTGTCAGCTTTAGAAACTTTTTGTACTGTAAATGGCTATGCTGTTGATGATTGGGTGTCAGAGGTTGGAAGTGGTTTGAATTATAAAAGAAAGAAATTCAATCAGCTTTTTCTTGATATTGAAATGGGTAAAGTTTCAATGCTTGTCATCGCTCACAAAGACCGTTTGGTGCGTTTTGGTTTTGAGTGGTTTGAATCTTTTGCTGAAAGACATGGTTGTAAAGTTATTATTATGAATCAAGAATCTCTTTCCCCAACGGAAGAAGTAACACAAGACTTGTTAGCGATTATTCATTGTTTTTCCTCTCGACTTTACGGATTAAGAAAATACAAAGAAAAAGTTAAAGAATTAGTGAACATCAAGGAATAACTTTTGAAACTAACACGCATCCACCATTGTAAAAACTTGAATGTGCAAAAGTACAAACAGCTTGAGAAACAAGCTGTTTTACTTGGTCGTATTCGTAGCGAGGTGTGGGCTAAATATGGTGCTATTTCAGGTTTGAATATCAGTGACAGAGCTATTCGTGATGCGTGGATGAAAGAAAGTCGTGACTTTGGTGTTTCTGCAAATGCGTGGAAAGAAACGCTACGTGATTGCGTAGGTGATATTAAAGCCTATCGAGAAGCATCAAAAGACAAAGTAAAGCAGGCGATCCGAAAACGCACCTCCTGTAATAATGAACAAAAAAGACTATACACCTTGCTTAAAAAAGATGAATGGATGACTGATAATTTCCTCCATCGTCAAATGCGTAATCACTTTAGGCATGGTGTTAATCACACACATAATCAAATTATTGTTCGTGCGGATATGTGTAAAACCTTTGAGTTAAATGGTCAATGTTGGCTTAAAGTACCAAGCCTTATCCCTCGACAAACCATTAAAATCCCATTAAATACGACTGTTGATTTTGCACCGCAAGGCACATTAAGAATTATTCTAAAAAATGGCAATATTGAAGTTCATTCAACCTATGATGCAGTTGAAACACAAGATTGTGGTCAGGAAACAGTAGGTGTTGATAAAGGGTACTCAGAAGCTTTTGTGGACTCTGATGGCGATGTATATGGGAGTGGTCTAGGCAAGCTGATCTCAAGTGAATCAGATTATTTAAATCAAAAGTACAAGCACAGAAACAAGCTCAGAGCGATTGCTAAAGCTAAACCACACAAGAAACAGAAAATTGAGTTAAATAATCTAGGTCGAAAAAAAACTAGATAAGCGACAAGATACTCAAAAAGCAAAGCTCAAAACATTAATATTTACAGCAACTCACAAGTTGGTTGATAAAGCCAAAGTGATTGTTGCGGAAGATTTAACATCCCCAATTCAAAGTAAACGCAACTATGGCAAAAACACCAATAGACGCTTAAATACATGGGCTAAAGGTTTGTTAGCTAATGCCCTAACTTCTATATCTCACCGTAGAGGTTCTACGGTGCATCTAGTCAATTCTGCATATACTTCGCAAAGTGATTCTTTCTTGCATGGCCTTTTAATAGGTACACGTAAGGGAGATCGTTTTCACCGTTTCAATGGGGAAGTTGTGCAAGCTGATTGGAATGCTGCGAGAAACGTGCTTGCAAGATTAAACGACAATGAGATAAGTCGTTATACGCCTTACAAAACTGTAAAGCGTATATTGCAAGAACGGACTGACCGCTACAAGTCGGAACTGACCGACTCAGGCTCTAGTTACACGCTTGGCAACAAGACATTAACAGAGTGCGAATTAGTCCTTGACTATGTTTGACTACATTTTAAGGAACAGCACATGGAGTGCTCTTTTTTTATGTGCAAGAGGAAAGCTAGCTGCCGCAAGCATCTTGCACCCATTTTAAAAGCCGTGCTTTAAAATGGGCTCATGTCGTAAAACTGGCAAGCAGCAGTGCTGCTTGAAACCCCGACTGCCGCGCACATAGCGCTTGGCGTAATTCAGGCACGAAGCAATGCTTCGCGAAATCCCTGAATTACTCCCATTCAATGGTTGCAGGTGGTTTAGATGATACGTCATAAACCACACGTGAAACCTCTGCAATTTCATTCATGATGCGCGTTGAAATACGGTCAACCAAATCATACGGCAAGTGTGCGAAACGTGCAGTCATAAAGTCCACTGTTTCTACGGCACGTAGTGCGATTACCCATGCATAACGACGGCCATCACCTACGACACCAACTGATTTTACAGGTTGGAATACTGCAAATGCTTGAGCTGTTTTGTCATACCAGCCACTTGCACGTAATTCCTGCATGAAAATATCATCAGCTAGACGTAAAATGTCTGCATATTCTTTTTTCACTTCACCCAAAATACGCACGCCCAAACCTGGACCTGGGAATGGATGGCGGTAAATCATGCTGTGTGGCAAGCCTAAAGTGGTGCCAAGTTTACGAACTTCATCTTTAAACAAGTCACGTAATGGTTCAACCAATTCAAAAGCTAAATCTTCTGGTAAACCACCCACGTTGTGGTGTGATTTAATCACATGCGCTTTGCCTTGTTTGCTGGCTGCAGATTCAATCACGTCTGGGTAAATCGTACCTTGTGCCAAGAATTTCACGCCATCCAGCTTACGTGCTTCTTCGGCAAAAACTTCAATAAATTCACGACCAATGATTTTACGTTTTTTCTCTGGATCAACTTCGCCAGCCAATGCACCCAAGAAACGCTGTTCAGCGTCGGCACGAATCACGCGAATCCCCATGTTTTCTGCAAACATTTGCATCACTTGATCGCCTTCGTTCAAGCGCAACAAACCATTGTCTACAAATACACACGTTAATTGATCGCCAATGGCTTTATGCAACAATGCCGCAACCACAGAAGAATCCACACCGCCCGACAAACCAAGCAATACTTTTTCATCGCCAATTTGCTGACGTAATTGCTCTACGCGCAGGTCGATGATGTGTTCTGGTGTCCATAAACCGCGACATCCACAAATTTGATGGACGAAGTTAGACAATAACTCTGCACCTTTTGCAGTGTGTGTCACTTCTGGGTGGAACTGAATCCCATAGAAACGGCGAGTTTCATCAGAAATCATTGCCACTGGGCAGCTTGGCGTGCTTGCAGTAATTTGGAAGCCTTCTGGAATACGTGCCACTTTATCGCCATGGCTCATCCAAACGTGCAATTGGTTTTCACGGTCTTGCAAGTTACCAATCAGTTTGTCACGTACCAAAATATCGACTTCGGCATAACCGAATTCATGCACTGTACCCGCTTCAACTTTACCGCCCAATTGTTCTGACATGGTCTGTAAACCATAGCAGATACCCAGTACAGGTACGCCTAAGTTAAATACAATTTCAGGTGCGCGTGGACTACCCGCTTGGTGAACACTTTCAGGTCCACCCGATAAGATAATACCGTTTGGATTAAATGCACGAATGTCTTCTTCCGACATATCGTAGGCATACATTTCAGAATATACGCCCGCTTCACGAACACGACGTGCGATCAGCTGGCTATATTGCGAACCGAAATCCAGAATCAGGATACGATCTTCAGTAATTTGAGTATTGGTAGTCATGACAAACAACTATAGAAAGGCAAACGAATTAAGCGCGCTATTCTAGCATTTTTCCACGCCTTGCGCACACTATTCAGACAATCCTAAAAATGGCTATTTTTCTTCGTGATATTGCAGTGACCACATACTCTAAGTTTTAAAAGACTATGCATTTTCTATGGCATAAAAAAAGCAACCTTCTTGAAGATTGCTTAAATTGTTGAGCTGATGTGGAAATCAATGACTTACTTTTTTGCTTCCAAAAGATGGTCTAGACTTATTTTGCCTGCACCGTAAAGCATGATGTAGAAGAAACCGCCAGCCAAACCAATATTTTTCATAAAATTCAGCGCATCTTCTGGTGCAGCATGGAATAAAAATGCAGTTAAAAGACTAAAAACACCTAAACCCAAACCCACGACACGTGCTTGTAAACCGAATAGAATTGCCAAACCACCACCAAGTTCTAGCAAAATCACCAAAGGTAGCAATGAACCTGAAACACCCATAGCTTGCATATAGCCCACTGTTGCATCATAGCCTGCAATTTTTCCCCAACCAGATACAATAAATAAATACGCTAAAAAAGCACGTGCAAATAAACTTACAATGGCTTGCACACTTGCTTTTTCGACCACACTTTTTAACACAACATTTGGATTAAACATCAGATCACCTATATTTTTGATTCATTCTTGAAGACAAATACATCTTAGTTTTTTCAAAATTCAGGATAAATACGCATTTAAAAGACATGTTGTTGCATCTATGCAACGAAAAAGAACCGATGTGGCTGGTCTAGCATCCCTAAAATCACTGTGAAAATTATTTACCTTTTCATACTGACTTTCCGCCTGTGGACTGCTAGGATTTGAGCACACTTTCGCTTGTTTTTTCCCATGGAACTGATTGATTTTATATTACACGTCGATGAACATTTGCTCGAATTCATCACCCAATATGGGGTATGGATTTACGCTATTTTATTCCTGATTATTTTTGTAGAAACGGGCTTGGTGGTCATGCCGTTTTTACCTGGCGATAGTTTACTGTTCGCGGCAGGCGCATTGGCTGCATCGACAGGAGTGATGGATCCGTGGATTTTGGGTATTTTATTGTTTACTGCTGCGGTACTCGGTGACACCCTGAATTACCACATTGGTAAATATATTGGTCCACGGGTTTTTGAACTGGAATCACGTTTTATCAATAAAAAACATTTGATCGAAACCCAGAAGTTTTTTGAGCGACACGGCGGAAAAACCATTATTTTTGCGCGTTTTGTGCCTTTTGCGCGTACCTTTGCGCCCTTCGTGGCGGGTGCAGGCAGCATGAATTATAAATACTTCCTGACCTATAACGTGATTGGCGCTTTTTGCTGGATCGCGTCGTTTATTACACTCGGTTATTTGTTTGGCAATATGCCAATAGTGAAAGACAATTTCACCCATTTAATTTTCGGCATTATTATTTTAAGTGTCTTGCCTGGAGTGATTGGTTTTATTCGCCAAAAACTCAAGAAAAAACCTGCTTAATTTGTGTAATTCTTTGGGCATGCCTGTTACAGCGCTGCCCTCATACATTCAAAACAGGTGAGATGATTGCTCAACTCACCAAAAGTCTCTAAATCTTTAGAAAAAACGTGCCACCACAGGCAGCATACACACCACCAACAGCAAAGCCGAGCCTTTATATAACAGATCTGCCGTCACTTTATTGGTTTCTCGCGCCAAAACTGCTCGCCCAAAAGACATCCAAAATAACGCTGTTGGCAATAAAATCAGACCAAATAAGACATAGACCATAGCAAAGTTGGTCGGGTTATCCCACGTTTCTGTAGGAAAAATACCTGCAGCAAATAACAAGGCTTTTGGGTTTTTAAAAGTCGAAAAAAATAATTGTGCAGGGCGAATGGCAGAGTGTTTTTGACAATGTTGCTCTAAATGTGACTGCTTCCATAAATGAAAAGCCATCCAAAACACATAGCCTGCGCTTAAAACATGCAGTATATCAATTAAATAAGGCCAAATTGGCGCACTCAAATGAATGAATAACGCCCACAGACTAATGGCATACATATAACCAAAAAACTCTGCGGGAATCAGCAGACTGGTTTTGGCAATGCCTTGTTGGTGGGCTGAGCTTGCCAATAGCGCATTGGTCGGGCCAGGAATCATCAAGACCGCAATCATTGCTAGGACAAAGAGCCAACTTTCAATCATAAACACCAGAGCATGCAAATCAAAAATAGGAGCACACCTTATATGAAAGCCATTGAAAATGACAAGTTTTTCTATCTGGCAGGACTGACCCAAGGGTGTAAATAGAACAGAAAATAAAATTAAGTTTTTGTTTTTAAAATATTAGATTGAGATCAACCTTGAATTATCTTGCTACATTTTTTAAGCAATGGTGCTGCACAAATGGCAGCACCATAGACAAAATATTCGCAAATCCTAAAATTTAAGATGTTACAGGTTTGGGCTTAACAATAATCGGGCAAGCTTTAAATTTTGCTGCTTGCACAATGGCTTCTTGCTCACCTAAAAGACGTGCCAATTCTGTTCTTTTGGTATTGGATGACTGTCCCATATTGACAGAAACACTCGGTGCAACGCCCCAACCGCCACGGCTGCCCCAACCACCGCCTAAACCGATACCCACACCAACACCTGTACGTTTCGGTGCTTCAACACCGCTTTCAATATATTGCTGAATACGGTTATATTCGCTTTGTAATTGTTGGCAATTCAAAGCCTGATAATGTGTAGGCGACACATAGCTAGGTTTCACTGTGGTCGCACAAGCCCCTAGCAATAAACTACTTGCCGCGACAAGACCAATTGCAAATGTTTTCATGTCTACCTCTGTATCACGCTTGCTCAATTTCATTGAACAATGATTGATAGGCCTGCGTCAATTTATGATCTGTTGCCAAATGAATTAATGGCAAATTTTTATGATGTGATTCTTTCATCAACACCGAAGGCGGCAACATGCTATTCAAAACAGGTAAACCTTCATCTTTAAGTTGCTGCACCACTTCACGCGGTAACTTGGCCTGTGCTTGATATTGATTCACCACAATGCCTTCAATTTGCAAGTTTGCATTGTGGTCATCCTGAGTTTCCAACACATTTTCAATCAAACTTTGCAAAGCACGTTTAGAAAAGACATCGCAGTCAAATGGAATGAGCACCCGATCTGCAGCAATTAATGCCGACAAGGTAAAGAAGTTAAATGCAGGCGGGGTATCAATAAACACGCGGTCATATTGATCGGACAATTGTTGCAAGGCATCGCGCAGTTTGTAAATTTTATGTTTCGATTCAAGTGCGTGTGCCAAACCGCCCAATTGCGGACTCGCAGGGATTACATCCAAATTTTTAAATGGCGATTGATGCACATAGGCTTCTAAACCTTTGCTGCGGTTTTTTAAAATTGAGCCTAAAGCATTGCCTAATAAGCCTTTGGATTGATTTGCACCCAACACTTCTTCAAAGTAATTTTCGATGTTGGGTTCAAGCGCAGGCTTGTCGGCAGAATAAGTGGCATCATCACCCAATAAATATTGGCTGGAGTTGGCTTGCGGGTCGAGGTCAATCACCAATGTTTTTAAACCCTGATGCGCACTGATTGCAGCCAAATTGACGGTAATACTGGATTTTCCAACACCACCTTTCTGATTAAACACCACACGTGTGCGCATTGCCGCCCCTCTTTTCAATTTTTGTTGTGACATCATTTCAGTTTAACTGAGCTGTAAATATTCTTGCCGAATTATGTCTAACAATTCGCCAGTGCTCAAATATGTAGCCAATCTTTTGCCGATATTTACATATATTCAATGCCCGTGAGTTTGCAGCCACGAGCAACATCTACAATAAGACCTGCTGACTTAGCCGAAGCTTGGCTTTAACATCACCAAACCTAAAATGGCAAAAAATGCGACTAAAGCTAAGCCCCAACCGACACGGCGTTGAATCAACAAAATACTGTCATCTTTTTTATACGCTTTGATTAAAGATGACAGCATCACCAAAAATAAAATAATTTTGGCATAAAACCATGTTTCGACTTGAAAGTCTTTTAAAAACAAAGCAATGACACCTGTCACTACAATCAACGTCAGTGCTGAATGTTGCAATGCCACAAAGACTGTCCACGCTTTAGGATTAGGCGAGTTATTTTGTGTGCCCTTAAACAAAGTCATGGCACGTACAAACAGCACCAAAAATAATAAAGCCGCTGCAGCAACGTGAATGGTATTCAGCATTCCTAAATTTTCCATTTATTTCAATCCATTACGATGTTTTTGGTGCGTGGGCGCATTCTGGACTGCTGGTGTCTTGTCCCTGCCATTCAGATGCAACAAAGGCATGAATTGCCAATGCATGAATTTTACTTGGGGCGAGTAAGTCACCCACAGCAGCATAAATTTTTTGATGACGTTGTACGGCGCGTAGCCCCTGAAAATCTTCACTCACCATCACCACTTTAAAATGCGACTCTTTACCCGGGAAATAACCGCCATGTCCTGCAGATTCGTTCACCACCTCTAAATGGCTTGGATTGAAAACGGCTAAGCGTTGTAGCAACTGTTGTTCTAAGCTCATGCTTGTATTTCCCCGAATGGTTTTAAAAGCTCTCTGAAGTATAACGTGTTCTGTGTGATTCGCAGCATCTTGCCGTGAGGATTCTTCGATTTACGATTCGCACCACTTTTCGTTATGAAAT
This sequence comes from Acinetobacter sp. YH01007, assembly GCF_013420425.1. Lineage (NCBI taxonomy): Bacteria > Pseudomonadati > Pseudomonadota > Gammaproteobacteria > Moraxellales > Moraxellaceae > Acinetobacter > Acinetobacter sp. YH01007. The sequence continues at coordinate 47,490 of NZ_VOYC01000013.1, forward strand.
TTAGGCTGATGACTGCTGTTTTTTCTAAAAATGTTGTTTATTTATTCAGTCAGTACAACGATATGCAAAAAATGATTGACCCTATTTTTGCATCATGTATTATACACCGCATGCGGGAATAGCTCAGTTGGTAGAGCACAACCTTGCCAAGGTTGGGGTCGCGAGTTCGAGTCTCGTTTCCCGCTCCAGAATTTCAAAAGCCTCAGTCGAAAGATTGAGGCTTTTTTTGTTGATTTTATTCAATATTTTTCTTCATAAGAGATCTTTATTCTAAAAAAAGTAAGTTTACAAAAGTGCTATATCAAAATTGTGAACAAAAAACCGTGTAGATGATGCTCCAGAGTATCAATCATACAAGATAAAAAAAACTCCAAAACAAAAGATAGTATTAGCTACTACTAAGTGGCTTATGTTAAACAAGATCAGCTTGCCTAGATCCTAAATATTGATGCCGCGGAGCCTGTTAATAATTTCTGTCATTGCTTCTTAATAAAAAAGCAACTAATATGCTTCTTACACCACCAAAAAGCAATAAATATGTCTACACTAAATAAGTCTTTACTTCAGCAAATCAAAAAAAGACGAACCCAATTGGGCTTAAAGCAAGTTGATATGCAATCCCGTACAGGCATTTCAAGACAGCAATACCAAAAGCTGGAAAGTCAGGGTAACCCTCGATTAGAGACCTTAGAAATTATCGCGGCAGGATTAAATGCTCAACTGATGCTCATCCCTGATGATAAGGTTCATTTGATTAGACAATTATTGAATGATGAAATTGAAGTCACTATTGAAGATCAGGATGACTTAATGACTAACCCATGGAAGGGTCTTCTCGGAGGAGAGGAACCATGAATACTGTTGCCGTCCTGAAATTAACATTACATCACGCTGTCGTTGGATACTTGGCAGGATTTCAGAGCGGAAAAAATATTCTGGTTTTTACAGATTCTTTCCGCTCTGATCAGCAACGCCCGACCTTGAGCCTGCTGACTTCCCCCTTGTATCCTCAAGTGGATAAGATTTTAGAAAAGACCTATGTTACACATCAGCGTTTACACCCCTTGCTATCAAATCTGCTACCAGAAGGTGCATTACGCGAACTCATAGCACAAAGCCTCAAAATACATATAGACAATGAATTTCAGTTATTGGCAGCTTTAGGTCATGATTTACCTGGGGCACTGATTGCGACTCCATTAGATCCAGAAGAAATCCCAGATGGAATAAAATTTAAGCTTCAGATCTCGAATCCAGATCAGATATTAAAACAAGAGATTCGGACAAATAATAAGTTTTCCTTGGCTGGCGTCCAAATGAAGTTTTCCATGAAAGCCAAAGATGGGCGTTTTACATTAGCACAGGCAACGGAATCCAGCCTACTCGGTGATTGGATTGTCAAAACTCCTTCTACCAGACATGCTTTTGTTCCGCTGAATGAATACTCTATGATGATCCTTGCCAAAATGGTCGGAATAGATATCCCAGAGATTCGTTTGGTAGATATGGCACTCTTACAAGACCTTCCACCATTAAATCTACCCCAAGAGCAATATGCTTTTGCAATTAAGAGATTCGATAGGCAGAGTACTGCTAATACTACAGAGCTTATTCATATTGAAGATTTTGCTCAGATCTTTGGTTCATATCCACACCAGAAATACAGCACCACAAATTATGAGCAGATCGGTAAGATCATTTATCACTATTCAGATAACAAAATTTTTGATATTCAGCAATTTGCCAGCCGTTTACTCGTCAATATTTTACTCGCCAATGGAGAGGCACACTTAAAGAACTGGAGTATGATTTATCACGATAAAACAACGCCAAGATTATCCCCTGCATACGATATATTGATGACAAGTGTATATATTGAAAATGAGCGTCATTTCGCCTTAAATCTTGCCAAAAATAAAGATTGGTATTTAGCTGAGATGAAACACTTTGAACAATGGGCTGAAAAAGTCGGTGTTCCATGGCGTGTTATTGAAAAACAACTTCACGCGATCATGGACAAAGCACGGTCGGTATGGCCAGTGCTATTACTAGACTTACCTATGATTTCTGTTCATAAAGAAAAATTAAGAGAACATTGGAAAAAATTGCATCCGGACTTTCAGATACTTACAGATGATTAGGGTAATCTGAAACCAAACTAAAATTTCTCAAACAAGTTCATCACGTCATTTTCCGTCAGTTTCGCTTCGCCTTCATGATCTGTACTTAGAATAGAGTGTGCCAGTTCTGCTTTATTTTGCTGTAAAGCAAGAATTTTTTCTTCTATGCTTTTATTAGTAATCAGCTTATAGACAAATACCGGCTTGTCCTGTCCAATCCGCCATGCACGATCTGAAGCTTGATCTTCAGCAGCAGGGTTCCACCATGGATCATAGTGAATGACCGTATCTGCGGCAGTTAGATTCAGACCGACCCCTCCTGCTTTCAGACTGATTAAAAATACCGGCACTTGTCCAGACTGAAATGCTGTAATGACTTCATCTCGCTTTTTGGTCTTTCCAGTCAGCTTCACATAGCCAATTTCTGCGTGATGGAGCTGTTGCTCAATCAGTTCCAACATTGAGGTAAACTGAGAGAAGATCAGAATTTTTCGCCCCTCCTCCACCATTGGAACGACCATATCCATCAACTGTTCAAGTTTGGCAGAGTGTGCCTGCCCGGTTTTCACTGAATCCAGCTTTAGTAAGCTAGGATGGCAGCACACCTGACGTAGCTTCAGTAAGGCATCTAAAATTTGAATTTGACTACGTTTAAAGCCTTTTTCTGCCACAATTTTCTGAATATTTTCCTGCATCGTGGCACGAACAGCCTCATATAACTTGGATTGCTGGTCATTCATATCAATATTGACTTCAATCGTAGTTTTTTCTGGCAATTCTTTGGCTACGTCAGTTTTCAAGCGACGTAAAATGAAGGGCTTAATCCGGTTGACCAGCTTTTGCCTTAACTGCTGATCACCGCGTTTTTCAATCGGATGACGGTACTTTTTATTAAAAATTTCTTGTGAATATAAAAATCCTGGCATCAGGAAATAAAATAGTGCCCACAGTTCACCCAAATGATTTTCCATCGGGGTACCTGTTAGACACAAACGATGTCGTGCTTTTAATTGGCGTACTACCTGTGCAGCTTTGGCACGCGGATTTTTGATATTCTGCGCCTCATCCAAAATGAGTTGATGATATTCATATTGCTTTAGTTGTTCTTCATCTCTCGCTAGAAGCGGATAGGTGGTTAACACAATATCATAGTGCGGAATCTGCTCAAAATTCTGATGGCGGTCGGGCCCCTGTAGCAGCAATACCTTGAGCTCAGGGGTAAATTTCTCCGCTTCTTTGAACCAGTTATGCATCAGCGATGTGGGTGCAACAATTAAGGCGGGACTGTCCTGCAAATATCCAGCCTGCTTTTCCATGAGTAAATGGGCTAAAGTTTGTGCTGTTTTCCCCAAGCCCATATCATCTGCCAGAATCCCGCCATGCTGGGTTTCCCTTAAAAACTGTAACCAGCCTAAGCCCTGCTGCTGGTATGGACGCAACTCCCCCTGAAAACCTTGTGGTGTCGGCAGTTGTTGCTGATAGCCTTGTTTGAATTTCTGTACAAATTGCTGCAGGCGATCACTGACCTGCCATGTCATCCCAAGATTATGCTGCAATTCTAATAATTGACTCGCATCATAGCGATCAATACTGCGCTCTTCTTGCTGTAAAATGCTCTGCAGATGTAACAATACCGGCTTAATATCCCTAGCGGATAGAGCCAAATCAGGTTGATCAACTGCAGTTTTCACGGTGAAAATTTGACTGTCATGCAGATGAATAAACGTCCGCGGATCAAGTAAATCAGGATTTACTCGCACCAAAGCTACGAGCGCATCAAGCAAATTATAAGAATTACCTGCACTGTCTTGAACCGTCGCCCCGATATTGAACCAGTCCTGCTGACCTTCAGATTCAGTGATAGAAATATTTAAATTTTCGACATATTGCAGGTTAAAGGGGCTGTTTTCCAGATGCTCTATCTGCCAGCCCATCAACTCAATTTGATTGATGGGCATCAGCTGTTTAATCCAATCTCCATAGAAAGCAAAAACCATAGAATCAAGATGTTGTTTATCCAGTTTTAATTGCTGGTCATAACTAAGATCTTTCACCCACTTCAGTGATTCGACCAATAGCTGTAAACGCTGGATTGACTGTTGTTCCTGAACGAAGTCCCGAAGCTGTCGTACCATTTTGTCATGCTGCTCACCAATAAAACTGTCGCCTGATGTACCTGCTTTTATTCTTCCGCCTGCATAGGAGAATTCAATTTCAGCACAAACATACTCTTCCCATTTCCAATCAAATTTATCTAAAACACCGAAGCGTAAAATTGGCTGGGGACTACCCTCAAGGACATCAATATGCTGAATAGACTCGGGCTGAGGCAGATTTTGCACGTCTGAATATTGATGAGTCAGTTTTTCAAACTCTGGCAAGAGCGTAGCTGGAAGATCAGGCATCTGTAAAAAATGGTACAGAAGATTTGCCGTATATTCACCATATAACTGGCCCACCGTGTTTTGTTGAATATCCACATAACATGGTGGCTGGCTCGCGAGAATCTGGATATGTGGATTTGATTTTAAATCGAGTCGAATATCGCCATTGACCAATTCAATGTTTAAATGCTCCGTCTGTTTGTTGACACCTTGTTCCCAGATCAATTCGATGTGATAGCCTTGTTCTGACCATTGAAGTGCAACATGGCCTTTTTTTTGCCAGTACACATCGCCGCTTTGAATAAAAGATTTGAAATGCTCCAATAAAATTCCGGAGATATCAAGATTGCTTTGATAAAAACGTTCGTCGCTGTTTATTTTGGCGTAATAATAAATCTGGTTAAATAATTGTCGTTTTTGTTCAGGTAAAGTCAGATGCTTTCTGGTGATATTTTCATATTGGGTATAATAACTTTCCCCCGCAATTGAGCCGTTTTTATTGCGTCTGGCCTTCTGAACATCAACTGTCAATTTCTTTAAGCTGACCGACTGATCTAGCAGGTAAATTAAATAATTGTTTGTTTTGACAGATTGCTCAGGTTCAGTCTGTTGTAAATACCGTTTAAAATCATTCAACCAGCGCTGTGCCTGATCATCCCCACGTTGGCGTTTTGCGATTCCCTGCGGGGATTGAGAGTCAGCATAACGCTGCTGAAATTCCTGGCGATATTCCTGAAAGAATAACCGCGCTAAAGCAGCAGCATGTTTACAGTTATATCCAACCGGACAAGTGCAGTCGTCATCGATTAAATGGTCTTTTTGGGCATTATAGGTAATTGCAGTATCGTAATAATCTGTCCCTTCAATTTGGGCATACATCGTAACCCCGTCTTTTTCCTCAAAGAACTCAATCGTTTCCCTATCAATGTGTTTAGCATAGCTCAGACTGCGCTGAAGAGTTGCAGTACTAAAGCGAGATAGAAAATTGATCAATGAGGACATAATTACCAGACACTAAAAATGTTTATACAATTATAACGGACAAAGGTATCATTTCAGAATAGTAGCCGAACGGCCCAACCTGAGCATAACTTGGATTCACTCAAAAGGAATATTGTAAATAAAGACTACTTTTTGCATAAACATTCAAAGCCAAACCTCAATATGTCTACATCATCACAGCATGCATTTCCCACACATATTGACTGCGCATCAATTGCTTTAATTGTTTAAGGTCTTGATATTTTTCCAGTATCTCTTGCGCTCGAGCTAATTTTTGTTGAACATGTCGATAGTCTTGCTCATATTTTCGATACAAATCCTGCACTTTAATTTTACGGTTAGAATATAAAAACTGACTCCAATTAAAAGAGTAAATAATGTCATCCACTTGCATTTGCAAAGTTTCTAACTGTTCTTCTAAAAGCAGGTTATACGCTTTTAATTGTTGATTGGCGAAAGACAAATTATGCTGCTGACCCAACTGAATTTGCAAATTTAACAATGTCAATAAATCATTGGCTTCATAAGCCTGATTGGCTTGCTGCATCAATACGGTTTTTTCTTGTTTTTTCTGCTCATCTTGCTCACGATCTGGGTGAATCCACGCTGTAATTTTTAAGTAAATCGCTTTAATGGACTGATTTGCTAGTTTCTTGGCTTCTTCACGCTGTTGCTGTTTTTTTGCTGCTTTGGCTTTTTCACGGGCAATTTGCTGTTCGGCAAAAGCTTTTTGCGCACTACTCAACTGACTTAAAAAATCCAGCTCCTCTTGTTCTTGCATTTTTTGTTCAAATTTTTTTATAAAGTCATCTAAATCTAATGGATCATGCTGAAAATCAAAAAAATCTAGATCTAGGTCATATTCTTCACAAAGAAAATGCTTCAAACTTTCTAGCTTGAGCTGTGCCAAGCGCTCTTGTTCAGACTCATCATGTTCAAAACTATTTTGTTCACATTGTTCAACATTTTCGTCTTCTGACTCTGTTGCTGTTTTAGCTTCAGATCTTAAATCCACATCATCTGTGTCTAGCAATTCAATATGATGCCCATAACTGTTCAGCAATTCTGTTAAAAACTGAACTTGTTCGGTAGACATCTGCTGCGAATCCAAAAGTTGTAAACTGAGTTGCTCAATTTTTTGATCCAGCTTAGTTTGCTGGGCTGCCGTCACTTTTTGTTGTTTTTGCTGAAGCAATTGTTGAATTTGCTGAAATATAACTTCACGCAATTGCGCATAAGTCGGTAAAATTTCACGGCTGGCACGTGCCTGAATATCGGCTTGTGCGGTCTGCCATTCATTCAAACGTAGCTGTTCCTGCTCAATTTTTTGGCATAATTTCTGAAATTTTTTCTGTGGCGCAGAAAGTTTCTGCTCTGGCTCTAAAGTACTTTTCTGTAATTCCATCTTCAATCATATCGAACACATAAGTCTGAGCCGTATTTTAACCAACTTCTTACTCAAGAAAAAACACCCTTGCCCATCACCACATCTTTTCTCATCCATAGTCTTTGATCTGAAACATCTTCAAGCAATTCATCTTCTATTCTGTACAGCACATTGCACATAGTTCGATTATCATAGGCAGCAATACTATTTTTCCAAATATTCAGGACAATACATGAGCGCACTCACCTGTTTTAAAGCCTATGACATTCGCGGAAAACTGGGCACAGAACTCAATGAAGAGATTGCCTATAAAATTGGTCGTGCTTACGGACAAATTTACCAACCTAAAACCGTTGTAATTGGCTGCGATATTCGCCTTAGCAGCGAAGGCTTAAAGCAAGCCACCATTCGTGGTTTAAATGATGCAGGGGTCAATGTGTTAGATCTTGGTATGACAGGCACAGAAGAAGTCTATTTCGCGGCTTTTCATTTAGATGTGCAAGGTGGCATTGAAGTAACTGCTAGCCACAACCCAATGGACTATAACGGCATGAAGTTGGTACGTGAAAATGCGCGTCCTATTAGTGCCGATACCGGCCTAAAAGACATTCAGGCTTTGGCAGAATCAGGCGAATTCACCCCTGTTGAACACAAAGGTAGCACTCAAAGCTACAATATTTTGCCTGAATTTATCGAACATTTAATGACGTATATCGAGCCTAGCAAAATTCGCCCAATGAAACTGGTCATGAATGCAGGTAATGGCGCTGCAGGGCATGTAGTTGATGCGATTGAGCAAAAATTCAAAGCCCTGAATATCCCTGTTGAGTTTGTCAAAATTCACAATGATGCCGATGGCACCTTCCCCAATGGTATCCCGAATCCAATTTTAGTGGAAAACCGTGATAGCACCCGAAATGCCGTATTAGAGCATCAAGCTGATATGGGCATTGCGTGGGATGGTGACTTTGACCGCTGTTTCTTGTTCGATGAAAAAGGCCAGTTTATTGAAGGCTATTATATTGTCGGCTTATTGGCGCAGGCGTTTTTACTGAAACAAGCAGGCGAAAAAATCGTGCATGACCCGCGTTTGGTCTGGAATACCTTTGATGTAGTCGCGCAATATCAGGGTGAAGCGATTCAATCTAAATCTGGGCATGCTTTTATTAAAGATGTAATGCGTGAACACAATGCTGTTTACGGCGGTGAAATGAGTGCACACCACTATTTCCGTGATTTCGCATATTGTGACAGCGGTATGATTCCATGGTTATTGGCGGTTTCGGTATTGTCTGAAACAGGACAATCGCTATCGAGTCTGGTCGAAGAAATGATTGCCAAGTTTCCATGTTCGGGCGAAATTAACTTTAAAGTGGCCGATACTCAAGCCACCATCCAAAAAATCTTTAAACATTATGCCAGCCAAAACCCAACGATTGATCAAACCGATGGCGTGAGTCTTGACTTTGGGGCATGGCGTTTTAATGTGCGTGCGTCAAATACTGAGCCATTATTGCGCTTAAATATTGAAAGCCGTCGTGATCAAAACCCACGCCCAATGCAGGACTATGTGGATGAATTAACGCAGTTGATTCAAGGTTAAATTGTTCTGCATGCTAATAAAAAACCATTCAACTTATCATATAGGTTGAATGGTTTTATTTTTAGCTGAATTTCCGATGGGTTCTCTAAAAACGGACAGCTTATTAAAATAATGAGCGATCCAATGGAATTTCAACCCCTAAAGACACGCCGCTATCTCCACCATACACGTCAGAGTCACTGACCCAACCACTTAATTTCAACGGCGTATTCGGACGAAGATAATGTGTCCACGTTAAATCCAGAGCTTTGATTTCATCTTTTTCTGGAAAAGCATGATTGATTTCAAGTCCTGACTGATTCACTTTTGCCAACAAGATGCGACCATTTAAACGATTCATTTTATCGAAACGAATATCCCCACCTAAACTATACATCTGACCATCACCGCCCATAGCGTGAGCTAAAGGGAATCCATGCTGGTAGTAACCATATGTATAATTATGATGATTATATGAATAACCCCAAACATCACCATTGGTACGTGTATCTGCCCATTCAGTATAAAGCTGGAACGGCATATTCTTCACTTGTGAAGAATAATCGAGTCCTGCCAAATACATTTTCCGAGATGGCAGTAAACCTGATTCATCTTCACCGACAAACTGCCCATACAAACCCAATGGAACTTTAAACCATTGTTGTAGATTTAAACGCGCATCTAGGCCTGCAATTTGGTTTGAGGCATTCCCCTCTCCAGTACACCCACTATCATCACATTCGTTATCTTTACCAATAAAAGCATTCCAATAGGCTTTGAAACTATCAGGTTGACCTTGACCATCTATTTGGAATGTACGTGATGCACCCAATTCAAGATAAGGTAAAGGTTGGGCTGTTAAACGCATTCCCAAGAGATTTGTATTTGGCACGGCCTCATAATCATCTAATCGACCAGCAAAAACTTGATACTGCCAAGGGCCAAGCCAAGACAGCCATTTCGTTTCAAAGGCCTTTTGCTCAGCGCGTTGCATTGTAAAACCGTATACTGGACGACTCGCATCCCCTCGGATTAGACTACCATCATGCCCAGGTCCCCAATAGGTTGGAATTTGTCCTGCAATCAACCATTGATTCCACAACTTTCCAGCTAAATATGACCCTTCAACATTCACATCATGCCCATTATCAATAATAGGATCTTTTTCAGCATTAATACGCAGTCTTGCATCCCATTGCGCCCCACCAGCATTGAACTCAACAGCCGCTTGATATTGTGATTTTTGTTCATCTGCAAAATGTTGCGGTACATTTTGGGGATCAGATTCAGCATATAAACTGGCTTTGGCCGTTGTATTTTCCGCACTTAAAGCAGCTTGCACGGAATCCAAGACTTGCTGCTGAACTTGATTATCAATCTTTGCATTAGATAAAGCACGTTGTATTTCATCACCACTTAAAGGCCATGTAGACGTGCTAATTTGAATCACACCTTGTTGATTTAACCAATTTAAATCAGTTCGTAAGCCTTCATTATTTAAAAAAATTCCTTGTGCAATTGCTGGCAAAGAAAGTGCAGATAAAACCGCAAGTGACAAAAATCTAATACTTTGATATCTCATAAATATTCTTCATCTAAGTTCATTTTTAAAAAACATCATAGCGGTGTTTTTTAAAATAAGGGAATAAATACATGATTGTTTGCATAATCCATACACAATTTGATTTTAAATTCAAATGGGCATGATATTCAGTGTTTTGCATGACTAAAGCTCTATCGCATTAGCCATATATTCTTAGATGAATCTCAAAGCTGAGATTTAACTCTTATGAAACCCATTTGGATTCTGCTTTTGCCAATTCCAACTGTCCGCCAACATATCAGCCAAGCCATATTGTGGCTGCCAACCCAATTCTGCGACTGCACGGGCATTATCGGCAAATGACGTTGCTACATCTCCCTCGCGGCGCGGTACATATTCAAATGGAATCTCAACACCATTCACCTTCTCAAAGGTATCTCGAATTTGTTTAACCGAAATCCCATTGCCTGTGCCGATATTCCAAGCGCGGCATCCTTGTGCATTTAAACGATTATTTAAGGCACATAAATGTGCATTGGCCAAATCGACCACATGGATATAATCACGTACACCCGTACCATCTAGCGTGTCATAATCATTGCCAAAGATTGCTAATTTTTCACGGCGACCAACTGCCACTTGAGTGACATAAGGCATTAAGTTATTCGGAATCCCTTGTGGGTCTTCACCTATCTGACCACTCTGATGTGCGCCCACCGGGTTAAAATAACGCAGCAATGCAATCGACCAACGCTCATCTGTAGCCGAGAGTTTTTCCAACAACTGCTCAACAATCAGTTTGGTATAGCCATAGTTATTGCTTGGCATACCTGTAGGCATGTCTTCATTTAATGGCGATACATTGGCTTCATCATAAACCGTCGCAGATGAACTAAACACCAGCTTAAACACTTGTGCACGTTCCATGGCTTTGACCAAACTAATCGAACCCGAAATATTATTTTCAAAATATTTTAGCGGCTCTTTCTGACTTTCACCCACGGCTTTTAAACCTGCAAAATGGATGACCGCATCAATCTGATGCTGTGCAAAGATCTGATCTAAGATCTGCGCATCGCGAATATCACCTTGGATAAAAGTTAAACTTTTATTTGCTAAAGCTTGAACTCTCGATAATGACACTTCAGAGCTGTTTGATAAATTATCCAATACAACAACTTCATGTTGAGCATTCAATAATTCCAGACAAGTATGTGAACCAATATAACCAGCCCCACCGGTGACTAATATTTTTGCCATTTTATTTTCCAAGTAAAATATCTAATAGACCACGGGTAGAGCTATCAAAATCAACATAATCTTTTTCTGTACCAGTCAAAATTGGAAGTACTTGATTCGCAATTTGTTTACCTTTTTCAACACCCCATTGGTCAAAAGCATTGATATTCCACAGTACAGATTGCACAAATACTTTATGTTCATACAACGCAACCAACATACCTAAGGTATAAGGATTAAGCTCTTTGAGCAAAATGGTTGTACTAGGCTGATTACCTTCATATTTTTGATAATTCTCTAGACCCGCCACCTCTTCAGCATCAAGTGCCTGATTACCAAAGGCCAATAGTCGAGACTGAGCCAAACAATTTGATAACGCTAAATGGTGTTGATTAATCAATGCATTGGCATTTTTTACATAGGTAAATTGGTTAGCGGCATAACGATTCACTGGCGCAATAAACTCACAGCTTACTTTATGTGCACCTTGGTGTAACAACTGATAAAAAGCATGTTGTGCATTTGGACCCACTTCACCCCAAACAATAGGGCAAGTATCCAACTCAACTTTCTGACCATTACGCTGAATCGACTTCCCATTCGACTCCATCTCTAACTGTTGTAAATAGGCCGAAAAATACTTTAAACGACCATCATAAGGCAAAATAGCCTGAGTCTGAATTTCTAGGAAGTTATGATTCCATATTCCCAAAACAGCCATAAGAACAGGAATATTTTGGCGCAAAGGAGCATTTTGAAAATGCTCATCAATTGCATGAGCACCTGCAAGTAAACGTTTAAAGCCTTGTACACCAATATTTAATGCTATCGGCAACCCAATACATGACCATAAAGAGTAACGCCCACCAACCCAGTCCCAGAGCAAAAACTGATTTTGGTGTGCTATACCCCATTCTGTCATTTTTTCAGGCTTAGTCGATACCCCAATAAAATGATGCTGATCCACCGCTTCTGATTGGCCCAATTGCTTTTCAAGCCATTGACGTGCAGTTTGTGCATTATAGAGTGTATCAATTGTTCCAAAAGACTTAGATGAAATAATAAATAATGTCGTTTCTGGACGTAACTGATGCAACAGATCTGAAAGTTGAGTGCCATCCATCGTTGACACGAAATGCACCTTCAGAGGCTTAATCGTATTAACTTTAAAATCAGACAAAGCATGACTCACCATCAATGGCCCTAGATCAGACCCACCCACACCAATATTGACCACATCTTGTATAACTTCACCCGTTGCACCACGGTACTGACCCGCGTGAATTTTCTCAACCAATGCATACATTCGCTCTAATTGCTCATGTACTTTGCCTGCTAATTTAGGATGCTGCTCATCATGTTTCGGTAAACGAAGCGCCCAATGCATAGCTGCACGCTGTTCTGTATAGTTAATTTCTTCTTCTGAAAATAAACGTTTCGTCCATGTAGAGAGATCACGAACTTGTGCAAAGTCAATCAATGCGCTTATTACGGACTCATCAACACGATGCTTACTAAAATCAAAAGTGATTTCATCATATTGAACAGAAAAATGCTTAAATCTTTGGTCATCTTCGGCAAAAAAAGTATTTAAGTGCTTCTGGCCAATGGTTTTACTTAAGTGTTGTAAATGTTCAAGTGTTGTTGCTAGCGTTTTTTTAGGAAAAATAGTTAAATTTATCATTATCTTCCTACTCCCATATATGCAAAACCCTGACTTTTAACATAATCAGGTTGATAAATATTACGTCCATCCAAAATCAAAGGATGGGCTAATTTAAGTTTTAATTGCGTATAATCAAGTGACCAATATTGCTTCCATGCAGTTAGAACACATAAACCATGTGCCTGATTCACCGCGTCATACTGATTTTCACATAAAATTAAATTATCACGTTCACCATAAATTGTGTATATTTCTTCTAAGGCTTGTGGATCATGCAAACGAACAGTCACACCTTGCGCCCACAGTGCGGCAAGCATCGGATGAATAGGTGAGAAGCTGGTACTTGAGGTATGTTGCTTAAAAGCAGCCCCCCAAATCGCAATCGTTTTTCCAGCTAAATTTCCATGAAAATAATTCCACAACTTGCGAAAAAGAAACTCTTTTTGTTGCTCATTGATATCCCAAACCTGTCCCAATAGCTGACTTTTTGTTCCAGTATTACTGATGGTATTTGATAGAGTCAAAATATCATGTGAAAAGTTTTCACCACCAAAACCTGCACCTGAATATAAATACGATTCACCTATCCGACTGTCTGCTGCCATTCCATCTCGAACATGGGCAATATCAATACCCAACTTTTCAGCAACATCTGCCAAATCATTCATATAACTGATACGAGTCGCCAACATGCCTGAAATACTGAGTTTGGTAAATTCAGCATCTAAAACAGGCATAAATAAATATTGTTGCTGGCGTGGGAATAAAGGTCGCAACATTTCCTCTAAGTCACCCTGTGCTTGTTGGTCAGCACAGCCAATAATCACTTTAGAGGCACTCGTCACACTTTTAAAAGCTTGACCTTCCTGAATAATATCAGGGAAATAAACCCAATGATCTTTTGTTAATACGGCTTTTAATTTTTCTGTACCATTAAGACCAAAAGTAGAGGCATTAATCATCAATTTAGGATGAATAATCGTGCGCATTTTTAATTTCTGTACAACATCAAGTGCCTCAGCTTCTTGAGTCGGATTGAAACTGAAAAAATACGCATCAATATCCAAGGGAAGAGCCGCAAAATTACAATAACTTAGAAAACCACTTTGATATTGTTTTTCTAAAGCACGAACAACATCTTGATCTCTAAGATTGAATAGCGCTGTATGGTCTTGTAAATCATTACAAATAAAGACCTGATGTCCACTCTCTGCAAGTAATGATGAGATAACACCCGCATACAGTGTTGTACCAAACATTGCGATTTTCATGGCTCATCCCTCTTTTTTTATAACTCTAACTCTTTAATCAGTGCTTTAAACTCATCACCTAACTTGGGATGGTCAACACCATAATGTAAAACTGCTTTCAAATAGCCAATTTTGCTACCACAGTCGAACGTTCGACCTTTCATGCGATATGCTTCAACAGGCTTTGATTGCTGTAGCATTGCAATCGCATCTGTCAGTTGAATTTCATTCCCAGCACCTTTCGGTGTTTGTTCTAATAAAGTCATAATCTGTGCAGGCAATACATAACGCCCAACAACTGACAAATTAGAAGGAGCAGTACCTATTGCAGGTTTCTCTACAATTCCTTGCATGACATAACTTTCACCTTCAGCAGGAATTTCAGCAACATCGACAATACCATATTGATCAACCAAACTATCAGGGACAGCTTCAACCATAATTTGGGCTGCTTTTGACTTAGTATAACGCTCAATCATTAAGCTTAAATCGTTGCGCGTATCACTATCTTTAACCAAGACATCAGGCAGGAGCACAGCAAAATCATCATCACCAACAATAGATTTAGCACAAAGAACAGCATGGCCAAGCCCTAAAGGTTGTGGTTGGCGTACACTAACAACACTTACACTTGCAGGTAAAATGTCGGTAATTTCTTTAAGTAAATCAAACTTCTTTTTATGTGCTAGAGTGGTTTCCAGCTCAAAATTACGGTCAAAGTAGTTTTCTATAGATGCTTTCGATGAATGTGTGACTAAAATGATTTGCTCAATCCCAGCAGCTACTGCTTCTTTGATGACATACTCAATTGCCGGGCGGTCTACCACCGTAACCATTTCTTTAGGAATCGCTTTACTTGCAGGCAAGAATCGGGTACCTAGTCCAGCCACAGGAAGAATTGCTTTTTTAATCATCGAAGATACACTTTTTCATCAAAAAATTATTTATTGTCACTACACTATTTTTTATTTCAAAATGTTTAAAAATAGTGCAAACAACCCAAAGTTTGTATAGATGTATCAAATATTGAAAACACAAATATTTAATATGCAGCTTTGTTAATGAAACCCTTAAAGACCGTTAAAAATATAATTTTAAGATCCAGCAGCAGGCTCCATGTGCGAATATATTCCAAATCGCATTCTACCCGCTTTTCCATCTTATCGAGCGTATCTGTTTCACCGCGCCAGCCTCGGATCTGAGCAAGCCCTGTAATGCCAGGCTTTACTTTATGGCGAAGCATATAGCCGGTAATCAATTTTCGGTATTCCTCATTATGCGCTGCGGCATGCGGGCGGGGGCCAACAACCGACATATTGCCTAAAATCACATTAATAAATTGAGGCAATTCATCCAAGGATGTTTTGCGGAGAAAAGCTCCAACTTTGGTTACACGCGGATCATTCTTCACCGCCTGCTTCACTTCAGGACCATTTTCCATTACAGACATGCTTCTAAATTTATAGACTAAAATAGGTTTGCCATTTAGGCCGTAACGAACTTGCTTGAAAAATACAGGGCCTTTGGAGTTCAGTTTAATCGCGACCGCAATGCACAGCAGCAGCGGTGAAATCATCAGCAATATGACTGAGGCAACACAAATATCCTCCACACGTTTCAGGAAAATATTAATGCCTTTAATTCGCGTATCAATAATCGGAATAATCGGCGTACCATTAATGTCCTCTACACGGGAATATAAAAAATCATAACTGAATAATTCAGGCACAATCACCGTAGAGCAGGTAGTATCAGATAAAATTTTCAGCAGATTGTCGACTTTTTCAATATTCTGCTGTGTCGTCACAATATAAACTTGATTAATATCTTGATTCTGAATGATCTCAACAGCATTGTCTGCCGTGCCATTATAATCAGCCGTATTATAATTTGAATTAAAACTGAATACACCTAATGGATTAAATCCAATCCACTCAGACTTCTTAAGATCATTGAATAATTTTAAAGCTTTTGACGAATCACCAATAACAATGACATTTCTGGATTTTTTAAATATTTTAAATGAAATCGCGTAAATTAAGCGTACAAAAACCCGCATGACGCCCATTAGAAATAAAACAGAGCAGAAATACTGAATCAATAGGGCAATATTTATATCTGAATAAAACCATACAAATGGCAGCAATAAGCACGAGCTCATCAAGACATTTTTTAAACAGGCAATCAGCTCATTAAACAGGCTTACACCGCGCCATGATCTGTAAAAATCAGTCAAACCGCCAATGAGCTGAAAAAGGCTGACCATACAAAGAAACACAAGCATTGCCTGATGCGTGATTTCAATAGAATTTAAATTAAAAACAATATATAAAGCGCCATAAATTGCACAGATATCACAAGATCTTTGCAAGATTGAAACGTAAGACGCGTTTAGCCTTGATGCCATTATGGACCTATATAGTTAAATTTTATATATAAATTTTAAATTAAATCAAAATTGATAAACTTAAAAATTAATTTTATCAATTTTGAATATAATAAACATTTAAATTTACTTCTTTTATAAATTATTAATCTGTTTTAAGCATTTGTCATTAAGTTTTTTTCTGCCAGTATCATAAAACCACCCCCATTTGTTGAAATACTTCCATGCGCTTGTTAAGTGTGCTTTTAACAAAGCTTTATTTTTATACGAACCTTGCTCATGTAAATGTACTACCTTAGCTATTGGGTAATATACGTTTCCAAATTTTTCAGCACAGCGACGTGATAAGTCCACATCTTCCATATACATAAAGTAACGCTCATCAAACCCTTTCAACTCTAAAAGAGCCTTTGAACGAAAAAGCATAAAGCAACCATGAAGATAAGGAACAAAACTTGGTTGTGTTAAATCTAAATTTTTCAATAAATAACTTTCATCTAGTTTTTCAGCAATTTTAGGAGAAAAACGCCGGGCAAAAAGATTTAAAGGTGTAGGCAATAAACGGGCACCAAATTGATTTTCACCATTTTCATAAATAATTTTAGGCAAGAATAAGCCCTCTTCTCTAGAAGAAGCGAAATTAACTAATATATTAAATTCAGCGGGATCAAATACAATATCTGGATTACAAATTAAGAAAAGATCACTCTCATTTGCAAATTTTTTAATAGCAAGATTATGTCCAAAACCAAAACCATAATTTCCACCAGACTTTAAATATGTAATTTTAGGATGCACAAAAGTTGAAGCCCAAGTACTTTCATCATTATCTACAAAAATTACCTTTTTAATATGTTCAGAAAAAATCAAGCTATTAAGGGTAGACTCAATTTCCTCATAACTATGTTTATATATAACAATAGAAACTATAACTTTCATATGTTTACATACTACCCTTATACATTTTCTTTAATAAAGCATCACGGAGTGCTATAAAAAATATTTTCAAATTTTTAAATCTGGGATTAACATACAATAATAAAAATACAATGTATTTTAAATTTTTTATCACTTGATGAAATCTCCAAAAAAATTCCAAATCTGAATAAAATGCTAGATAGAATGCATTTCTCATAATAAAATATTTTCTAAAATCTGAATGAATATTAGCATATCTATTAATAAAAGGTATTTTTACAGATTTATCCCCTATAGAATGCTTCATCTCTACCAAGTTAGCAATGTAACAACTATAACCTTTCCTTTTGGCTCTCATCCCCCACTCAAGATCAACATAATCTATAAATAACTGTTCATCCATAAATCCAATATTATCCATAGCACTCACATGAAAAATACTGCCTGAGGAAATTATGTGATCTGCTGGAGTGTATTCTTTTTCTTTATCAATATTTATTTTCTTTACTTTTGCACCTCTGTACTGAATAGCAGGAGAAACTATATTCGATTTAACATCTACAAATGCTGGACCTACAGCAGCAACTTTCTTCTTCTCTAAATTAAGTTTAGTGTAAACAGCTAGTAAAGCAGAAATAAAATTACTATCAATACTTGAATCTTGATCAAACACCGCTATAAATTCTGACTTTAACTCTAGAGCTTTAGTTATCCCTATGTTTTGAGCTTTTGCAATACCCAGATTATCTCCAAGTGATATGTAAATAAAATTTTTTCCATATAAATTTTCAAAGCTAGAATATTTTTCTTCTAGTGATGGTGTATTATCTACAATAATAACAAAATCACATTGACTAGCTAAAGATCTTACTAAATTATCTAAATTATCTAAACACGGATAGTATGTTACTATTACTGCTGAAATCATATTCAATTAACCAAAATAATCTTCGAAGAAGAATAAGAAAAAACTGCGCCTAAAGCTAATAAAATTAAAAACCATATTTGTCTAAAGTTAACATTAATTACTCTTAGCTGTAATAAAAACACCATACAAACTAAATTAAAAAATATAAAAACTTCAGAAAATCTATAAGCTAAAACACTATTAAATGAAAAGACACTATAAAAAAAAGAGCCTAAAGTTGATAAAAATAATATTTTTTTTTGAAAATCATTGAGTCTAAGATAAAAATAAGATAAAAATAAGATAACAAATGATTGGGTAATGTAAAAAACCGACAAAAATGAAACCTCGAAAATTTCACTATAACTATTATCCAAATAATCTTTAGCTCTTTCACTTCCGATAAAGTATAGACCAACAACATTGCTAAAAATAGGCTTTAAAAACAAACCAGAAACTAAACCCATAATATATATAAATATAGTAAAATTTCTACTTAAAAATAAGTTATTAGACAATCTCAATAATAGATATGATAAAAATAAAACAAAAACTGACTGATGAACAAAGCATGATAAAAGCATAAAAATTAAATTAACTTTATCTAATTTCTGCATATCACGTGCTATAAAAAATGAGCATAAAGATATTGCAAAACCTGCTCTTATTTGAGTTAACTCATACAAAATAAAAGTTTGACCAAATAATAACCACAATAAGATTAAATATAAACTCCCTAATCCCATTAACTTAGAAAAAAATAGTTTGCAATATGAAATACATATAAAGAAAAACATATATATTGCAAAATAACTATTACCAAATACATTTTGTATAAATAATACTATATACTGAAATACTGGATCCTTTAAATCCCAAAAACCTGAAACCCCTTCTCTTTCAATTTTCATAAACCAATTATAATAATTTAAAAAATCTCTACTAAGCATATCAATATTTGGCAATATAACTACACCAAGAACAAATATATTAAATATATAAAAAAATGAATAAAATTTATCTAAATTAAATCTACTATAATTCAATAAAAAACCAAAAGATACTAATAAAAAGTAGTATACAGTTAAATAAATTTGATTCATACAGCATCCATATTGTTCATCTTTTTATAAATTTAGAATAAATTTTTCTAAGTGAGTTTTTAAATGAATCTTCTTTATGCTCTACACACATAAAATATTCACAACCAGTTCTTGAATTACCTTTAATTAAGGAGTAATTAATATTATTCTTAAACATTGTATAATCAAAACTCAGTTGATCTCGTATAGAATTTTGTCTCACACATAGCCACCAATCTTCCATTGCTGTAATTATTTCTGATTTTTTATGGTATCTGTAAACTACATTAGTTTCAGCCAAACCATTCTTGATAGGATAATTATCTGAGATACATAGTGCTATTTGCTTGTAAATATTAGATTTATTGTCTTTTTTTGTAGCAATACATTCCAATGCTTCCTCATAAACGCAATTTCTGGAAAAATGCTTGAATGTTGCAATCGAAACTTTCTCATTGATTAAATCTTCAAAAAAACTATTAAGATTTTTCAATATACGAATATTCCCATCGACCCATAAACTATAATCATAACCATCTAAGTACTTATGTGGATTTAATTTTATCTCTCTTGCTTTATATCTTAAATTTTCAAACTCGTTATCTACTTTTACAAATTTCCAAATATCACTTTTATGGCGAAGCTCATCTGTAAAACAAATATAATCTACATCTGGGGTAATAATTTCAGGATCAATAATATTATCAATTTTACCCATAATTGCGGTGTATATAGCAATTTTATTCAATGTATACCCCTTAAAATAAATCCGAAAGTGCAATTAGTGATGCCTGTCTATCTTTCTCAGTCAAAATCACATCTAATCCTTTTTCAATTGGCCATATAATTCCAATCTCTGGATCATTCCAAACAATCGAACGCTCGCACTCTTTAGAATAATAGTCAGTGGTCTTATATAAAAACTGTGTATTATCCTCAAGAGCTAGAAACCCATGTGCAAAACCAGCAGGAATCCAAAACTGCTTATGGTTATCTCCACTGAGTTCGACAGCTACCCATTGACCAAAAGTTTCAGAATCTTTGCGAATATCTACTGCCACATCCCAAGCACGACCTTGCACCACACGAACTAATTTACCTTGAGCATGCGGATTTAACTGATAATGCAGACCACGGAGCACACCTTTTTTAGAAAAAGAATGATTATCCTGAACAAATTGAGGGATGTCCAAGCCGCGATCAGCTAAAGCTTTTTCAAACACCTGCTGATTAAAGCTTTCCATAAACCAGCCGCGATCATCTGCAAATACACGCGGCTCAAAAATCAATAAATCTTTTATCTTGGTTTCAATAACATTCATAATCATCACCTATTTCAATATGCAGAATTATAAATGAAAAGTGCCCAATATGGGCACTTTAAAATCTTAGCCCTTTGCTATGTGTTCAGCATAGAGTTTCAGTAAATATTGACCATAACCTGTCTTTTTAAAGAATTCGCCACGTGCTTTGAGCTGATCAGCATCAATCCAGCCATTATTAAATGAAATCTCTTCAAGACTTGCTACTTTCAAACCTTGACGGTTTTCAATTGTTTGCACAAATTGACTTGCTTCAAGCAACGAATCATGTGTTCCCGTATCTAACCAGGCAAAACCACGACCTAAAACTTCAACATTTAAGTCATTTTTTTGCAGATAAATGTTATTTACATCCGTAATTTCTAATTCACCACGGTGCGATGGTTTAATATTTTTAGCAATCTCAACAACTGAATTATCGTAGAAATACAGACCAGTGACCGCATAATTTGATTTTGGCTGTTCTGGTTTTTCCTCAATACTTAAGGCTTTACCTTCTGCATCAAAATCAACAACACCAAAGCGCTCTGGATCATTCACGTAATAACCAAATACTGTTGCACCTTGCACTTGATTTGATGCACGCTTCAGTTGATCACTAAAATGCTGACCATAGAAAATGTTATCGCCTAAAATTAGACAAACATTATCATTACCAATAAATTCTTCACCTAAAATAAAGGCTTGTGCTAAACCATCTGGAGAAGGTTGAACTTTATAAGACAGTTGAATACCAAGCTCTTCACCTGTACCCAATAATTTTTCAAAATTAGGCAAATCTTCAGGTGTTGAAATAATAAGGATTTCTTTAATACCAGCTAGCATTAATACAGAAAGCGGATAGTAAATCATTGGCTTGTCATAAATTGGCAATAGCTGTTTAGACGTACCCATTGTGATCGGATATAAACGTGTTCCCGAACCGCCAGCTAAGATAATACCTTTACGTGTTATTGATGTTGTCATGTTATAGAATCTCATTAATTACTTGTGTTACACCCTGTTTCCAATTCGGCAAGTGCAACTTAAAGGACTGTTGTAGCTTCTCTGTATTTAAACGTGAATTCAGCGGACGACTTGCAGGAGTCGGATAAGCTGCGGTTAAGATTGGATTCACTTTTTGAATAGCTAAAGTCGTGCCATGTTGACGTGCATGATCAAAAATGTAATTGGCATAGTCATACCAAGTCGTTTCACCAGCGGGTGCTAAATGATAATGGCCATGCAATTTGCTTTGCTCATCTGCGTTTTGCAAAGTGTAAAACCGCAATACTTGTGCTGTCACATCTGCAATCAAAGCTGCACCTGTTGGAACACCCACTTGATCCTGAATAATGCTTAACTCTTCTTTAGTTTGAGCCAACTTCAACATTGTCTTAATAAAGTTATTTCCATGTGCGCCATAAACCCAGCATGTTCTAAAATTAATAAAACGAGCCTGACTTTTCTCTAAAGCATATTCACCATCAAGTTTAGTTTGACCATAATGATTTACCGGTTGCTTTGGTGAGTCCTCGGTCCAAGGCGTAATCCCTGTACCTTCAAATACATAATCTGTTGAGTAATGCACCAATAAAATATTTTGCTGCTGACAAAGCTGTGCCAAGTGAGCAACAGCTTTATGATTTATTAAGTCAGCAAGCTCTTTTTCCGATTCAGCTTTGTCTACCGCAGTATAAGCCGTCGCATTCACGATGATATCTGGCTGAATTTGAGCTAATGCATCTTCAATTGCAGAAAAATTAGCAATATCACCACAGAAACCATCTTCATTTACTGATCGATCTAGAGCAATTAAATGACCTAATGGCTGTAAAGCACGCTGCAGCTCCCAGCCAACCTGACCATTTTTACCCAAAAGCAAAATTTTCATCTAATTAATTAAGCCTTTTCAGTTTGATATTGCTGTTGAATCCAGTTTTGATATTCACCACTCTGAATGTGCTCAACCCACTCCTGATTATTCAGATACCATTCAACCGTTTTACGCAGTCCTGTTTCAAAGCTTTCTTGAGGAACCCATCCCAAATCTTTTTGGATTTTGCTTGCGTCAATTGCATAACGTAAATCATGCCCTGGGCGATCTGTTACATAGGTAATCAAATCCTGATAATGTTCCAATCCTTCAGGCTTATTCGGTGCTAATTCTTCAAGCAATGCACAAATATTTTTTACAACATCAATATTTTTTTGTTCATTGTGACCACCAATATTATAAGTCTCACCTACTTTGGCTTCGGTCACAACCTTATACAAAGCTCTTGCATGATCTTCAACAAAAAGCCAATCACGAATTTGATGACCATTTCCATACACAGGCAATGCCTTGCCCGCCAATGCATTTTGAATAATTAATGGGATCAATTTTTCAGGGAAATGATAAGGTCCATAGTTATTCGAACAATTTGTCAAAACTACGGGTAAACCATAGGTACGATGCCATGCACGCACTAAATGGTCTGAGCTTGCTTTACTTGCTGAATAAGGTGAACTTGGTGCATAAGGTGTCGTTTCAAGGAATAAATCTTCTGTACCCTCTAAATCACCATAAACCTCATCGGTTGAAATATGATGAAAACGGAATGCTTGCTGTTTTTCTTCTGATAGCTTATTCCAAAAATGACGTGTTGCTTCTAATAGCTGGTATGTACCAATAATATTAGTTTCAATAAAAGTAGCTGGCCCAGAAATTGAGCGATCCACATGAGACTCAGCAGCCAAATGCATAACAGCATCTGGTTGAAAGCTTAAAAACAAGTCATCTAGAGCACTACGATCACAAATATCTGTTTGTGAAAAAGCATAACGCTCCATATTTTCGACACTTGCTAAAGACTCTAAATTTCCAGCATATGTTAGTTTATCAACGTTCAAAACTGTATCTTGAGTATTGTGAACAATATGGCGTACTACAGCAGAACCAATAAAACCTGCACCACCCGTAATTAGTATTTTCATCATTTATCTCAATGCAATTGTAATAAAAAATTAGTTTTCACCAAACAAATCACGTGTATATAACTTAGACTGTACTTCTATTAAATCATCATTCATACGATTCGCTAAAATTACATCTGAAATATTTAGAAATTCATTTAAATTATTTTGGACTGAGTAGCTTTCATAATGTTCAACATTCAATGTCGGTTCATACACAACAACCTCAACATTATATTCTTTTAATTCACGCATAATGTCTTGAATGGCAGAATCACGGAAGTTGTCAGAACCTGCTTTCATTGTTAAACGATACACACCCACCACATTAGGGCGTTTTTTCAAAATTTCTTTAACAATAAACTGCTTACGTGTTTGGTTTGAATGAATAATCGCTTGAATTAAATTTTGTGGTACACCTTTATAGTTTGCTAATAGCTGTTTAGTATCTTTTGGTAAACAATATCCACCATAACCAAATGAAGGATTGTTATAATGGTTTCCAATTCGTGGGTCTAAACTCACACCCTGGACAATATCTAAACTGTTTAGATTATTTTTTTCACAGTAAGTATCAAGCTCATTAAAATAAGCCACTCGCATTGCTAAATAAGTATTCGAAAATAACTTTACCGCTTCTGCTTCAGTCGAATCCATGCAACGTGTTGGCGCATTTTTCTCGATTGTTGCATCTAAATAAAGTTGAGCAATCTTTTCACCACGTTCAGATTTTTCACCCACAATAATTCGAGATGGATGCAAATTATCATAAAGTGCCTTTCCTTCACGTAAGAACTCTGGTGCAAATACAATTTGATTGGTTTTAAATTTTTCTTTTAATTGTGCAGTATATCCCACTGGAATTGTGGATTTAATAATAATTGTTGCCGTGCTATTGATCGGTAAAATTTGAGCAATCACACTTTCAATCGATGAGGTATCGAAATAATTCGTTTCAGCATCATAATTGGTTGGCGTAGCAACAATAATGTAATCGGCATCTTTATATGCTTGCTCAGCATTTAAGGTTGCAGTTAAATTCAACTTTTGTTCACTTAACGCTTGTTCAATATAGTCATCTGCTATGGGTGACTTTTTTTGATTAATTAAATCAATACGTGCAGAATTAATATCCAAACTAATGACGTGATGCTGCTTCGCAAAAAGAACAGCATTTGACAATCCTACGTAGCCTGTTCCAACGACTGTTATGTTCATATTTCAATCCACCCAAAAATCTGACATTATTTTTTCAAGCTCAGATCCGAATTCATTAGAACGTCCAGCTCCTGGTGTAAAAGTTAATTCACCAAAATACAATTTTGCACCTACTAAATACCAATCAATTCGTAAATAATTAAAACTCTCACCATCAAAAAATTTCTTGTTTAACTCTATAGCTTCATATAAATGTTGTTTTTCATGCTCTGATAAATTGTGTTTACCTGCACCATGAGACCACACACAATTATCTAATGAATTAAGATAATACCCTCGTGACTCAACTCCAAATCTTCCATCTACAATTTGTAGAACATATTTAAAAGAGCCATCTTTTTGGCGAAAAAAATGAAACTTGTAATCTCTTGGAATCTCGTTGCCTTTTGTTATTTTTTTTTCAACTAGTATGCAAGGTGAAATATCTGAGTAGTGAGCCTCACCACCAAATTTGCTGTAATCAACTAGTAACCATTTTTTCGCTTCCTTAATCGTATTTTTCTTTTCTAAATCACATGGCTCTTCATCAAAAATTTTAATCATACCAGCTGCATGATTCGGTTTTATAACTGTACCTTTCCAAGATTCTAAATTGGATAACTGTTCAGGATTATTACTGCAAAAAATCAAAGGAATTAGGAAATTATCTCCTATTTTTTTTTCTATAAAATTACGAACAAGATATTTATCTGCTAATTGCGTAAATAACGGATTTTTTTCAAAAACTATTCTTTTTGAAACTTTTTCATTAAATGTATCAGGAAATTTCAAATTAGGAAATTTCTTATAAGTCAAATAATATCCAATTCTTACTTTACTACTATTTGGCAATAGATAGTATATTTGCAAGATAATAGATTTAATGATTTTTTTCATACTTTTAATCCTAAGCATTTTAAATGCATTTTCAAAATAATTGATTTTTTAAAGAAATAATTCGCGATTGTTAATGAAATAAATTCAACAATTACAAAACAAATTGAAGCACCAACTACTCCATATTGATTAATCAAAAAATACGAAAGTCCTGAACTAAAAATTGCCATGATGAACATTTTAATTGCTAAATAACGATAAGCATTAAATTTGATCATATAGCGATAGCTAATTGTACCAAGTGCTGATAATGATGTACCAATTACGATATAGGGGAGAAGATTTGCAGATGCTATATATTCAACCCCATATAGCCATGCTACAACCCACTCACCTAACCACAACATACCTAAGAGTGCACAACCTGAAATTACAAGAACAATGATATGTAATTGCTTTAAAATCTTTTGTTGAGCCTCAAATTGCTTTTCTTCATAAATTTTGGAAAAAAAACTTGTAATTAAAGCTAAGTTTACAAAGCCCCAAGCCCCACCTAAAGTTAGTGCCACGTTATAAATAGCTAATTCTGAAAAGGAAACAAACTTCGCCAAAAATATATTTGAAATTTGTGTATAAAACACAATCGATAGCGTTGAAAAAACTAAGCTACTACCCGTCAAAAATAGGTATTTATTATATTTTTTCGTATGTGTAATATAAATTTTCTTGTTTTTCTGATGGTAATAAATTTTTCTTAGTAAATATGGAATCAATGCAATGATAATAATTGGATAGACCATGGTGTAAGGTTCTGCTTCAAAATAAACAAGCAAAAATCTTAAAATTAAAGCTACAGCTAAACCAATGGTGTTTGAAATGGCATTTACATAGGAAATTAACTGACTATTATTATAAGTTGTGTAAAAATCACTCACTATAAAATAGCTTGCTATAAAATTGCCTAATCCAAATATAAAGGTGAGCGGATCTGTATACAGCCATAAATATACCAGAGCGATCGCAGAAACTAACACACACAAAAATTGTCGCATTTTTTGAGTGGATATAGCTAGCTTTAATCCAGATTGAGCATTTTGGCTAAATCTTTTAAATAGAATATTTTGAGCACCAAACCATGCCAAGGTCTGTACAAATAAAAAAATAGAAGTGGTAAAAGCTAATTTACCAAAATTTTCAGGCCCTATATATTTCGCCATCAATGCATTCACAAAAATTAAACCAAAAATGGAAATCACTTTTTCAAGCATCATCCATAAGGAATTAGAAAAAATCTTTTTAGAAAAAACTTGCATTTCAGACTTCTAATCCTATTAATAGCTTAACTCATCTACTTAGATATAATTAGTAAGAGTTCACTTACAGATTTCCACACATTATAGTAAAAACCATCTTTGTTGTCTTTGTTTTTTGACAAAACCCATGTTTTAGTGTTGTTTTTTAACATTATTAATGTACAAATCCATCTACATAAGTTCGTAATATCCTCATAAGTTGAGCTTTATTTTCATCGGTCATGATCTCATTAAATTCATTATAAACATTCGATATTTCACCATGTTTATAAAATTTCTCAAAAGACTTCAAAATCCTCTCATGCTCTGTTTTTTCAACACCATCTTGATCAATCAACAATTCCTCATATAGCTTTTCACCTGGACGCAAACCTGTAAATTGAATCTCAATATCTCCAATTCCATTTTCATCCATAGCGCGGAAACCACTCAAGCGAATCATTTGTCTAGCTAAATCAACAATCTTCACAGATTCGCCCATATCCAATAAAAATACATCTCCACCTGTACCCATCGCACCCGCTTGAATCACCAGCTGTGCAGCCTCTGGAATGGTCATAAAGTAACGCGTTACTTCAGGGTCTGTCACAGTCACAGGCCCACCTTGTGCAATTTGCTTTTTAAACAAAGGCACTACAGACCCCGATGAACCCAGCACATTACCAAAGCGTACAATACTAATTTGCGTTTTTGGATTCGTCGACGCTAGGCCCTGACAATACAATTCTGCCATACGTTTAGACGCCCCCATAACATTGGTTGGACGTACCGCTTTATCGGTTGAAATTAAAACAAAAGTTTCAACATTTTGATTCACCGCTGCATCTACACTACGCTGTGTGCCAATGGACGTATTATAAATACCTTCAAATGGGTTTGCTTCAACAAGTGGTACATGTTTATAAGCTGCGGCATGATAAACTGTTTGCACTTTGTACTCTTGAATAATACGTTCTAATTTTTGCTGATTGGTGACAGAACCTAGCACTGGAATAATTTGTATATCAGAAGCCTGCAATTCACGATCAATTGAATACAAAGCAAATTCAGACATTTCAAACAGCACCAGCAATTTCGGCTGATGCTTCACAATCTGACGACATAACTCAGAGCCGATCGACCCCCCTGCTCCTGTCACCATCACCACTTTATGTTTAATATTTTTTTCTAACAGCTCAGGCTTTGGCGGTACAGGATCACGACCAAGTAAGTCAATAATATCCACTTCGCGAATATCTGAAACTTGGACTTGCCCATCCACCAGTTGCGTTACCCCTGGCAGTTCCATAATTTTGACATCTGCCGAATCAAAAGATTCAATAATCTCTTTTTTCCGTGAACGTCCAACAGAAGGCATCGCAAGTAAGACCTCTTCAATACCAAATTTACCCAACTTGGTTTGCGCTTTTGTCGGTGAGTAAATTTTTAAACCACTTAATGACTGCCCTTGTAAAGAGCGTTTATCATCAATAAAACAAACAGGTAAATAATCATCTGAACGGTTTAGCGCTGCAGCAATTTGCTGACCTGCTAAACCTGCGCCATAAATTGCCACGCGTTTACGGCTTTGTTTTTTGGCAAAGGTTTTGAGGGTTGCATAACGAATGAATGCACGACTCCACCACATGTATGAAAACAGCATAAAGCCATACATCAGTGGAATACTCATTGGAATAAAGGCAACATCTAATTTTTTAATGGTATATAACGCCACAATTTGGATAAATGTGCCAATTGAAATACGTAGTAAATAATCTTCGTTAAATGAACGCACAATCGCGCGGTAAATGCCAAGCAACGCAAAAACGAGTACGCCAAAAATCGCAACGTAAATGTACCAAGCCTCAAGCCCCTGCATCACCGTAACATTTGGACGTGCCAAACGGATGGCATATGCTAACCACATCATGAGTGGAAGCATACACAGATCCATGGTCACCAAAACTACTTGTTTTTGGCGACGCGGTAAAGATGCAATTGATCGAATAAAATCTTTCATTGAGGCTCTGTTAGATCTGCTGAAATAGCACGGCGTGATTATACGCTGTTTTAAGCTTGAATCTTAACAATGGTGCTTTGAATCACATCCACGGTTTTTTGAATGCTTTGCTCAGACAAAGTTGGATGTACTAGGAACATCAAACTGCTTTCACCTAAAGCTTTTGCATTGGCTAAACGCTCAACTGGACGCCACGGTGTATCATCAAAGGCTTTTTCCAAATACACTTCTGAACATGAACCACTCAGGCATGGCACACCTAGCTCATTGATTTCTGCCATGATGCGGTCACGTGACCAGCCTTCTGGCAATGCATCAACATTGACTTGCACATAGCATTTATAAGCGGCATGCACATAGTCAGCCGATGGTTTCGCTACGGTAAAGTAAGGGTTGTTTTCAAATACGCCTTGGATACGCGCCATATTAGTATTACGTTTTGACGTCCATTCAGACATTTGTTTGAGTTGCAGACGACCAATCACGGCTTGCATTTCCATCATGCGCCAGTTGGTACCAAATGAGTCATGCAACCAACGGAAGCCCGGTGGATGTTGCTTGTTATAGACGCTATCAAAGTTTTTACCGTGATCTTTATACGACCACATTGTTTTCCAAAGACCTTCATCATTGGTGGTGACCATCCCGCCTTCACCGCCTGTGGTCATAATCTTGTCTTGGCAGAATGACCACGCCCCAATATGACCAATTGAACCTGCCGATTTACCTTTGTACATCGCGCCATGTGCTTGGGCACAGTCTTCAATTACAAAAATGCCTTTTTCCTCAGCTAATTGCATGATCGGGTCCATATCGCACATCCAACCTGCCAAATGCACACAAATAATGGCTTTAGTATTGGGTGTAATCACTGCTTCAATGGTACG
This sequence comes from Acinetobacter sp. YH01007, assembly GCF_013420425.1. Lineage (NCBI taxonomy): Bacteria > Pseudomonadati > Pseudomonadota > Gammaproteobacteria > Moraxellales > Moraxellaceae > Acinetobacter > Acinetobacter sp. YH01007. Next base: position 77,448 of record NZ_VOYC01000013.1, read on the forward strand.
ACGTGAAATGTTTTGCGAATCTAGTTCAACATCAGCAAAGATTGGATTAGCACCCGCAGTCACAATCGAACTTGCTGAAGCGAGGAACGTGCGTGAAGTGACAATCACATCATCCCCTGCACCGATGCCGAGGGCTTTTAGGGCTAAATCCAGTGCCACCGTGCCGTTTGCTACGGCAATGGCATGTTTGGTTCCTGCAAACTGTGCAAATTCCTTTTCAAATTCACGGCATTCCTGACCTGTCCAATAATTCACTTTATTGGACAAAAGGACTTTTGACACCGCATCGGCTTCTGCTTGGGTAAAGCTTGGCCAAGGCTCAAATGCACTGTTTAACATGGAATTTTCCTAAAACGTATTACTGTGAAGTCGTGACAATCCGCGCAGGATTACCCACCACTGTTGCGCCCGCAGGGACACTTTTGGTGACCACGGCGCCCATGCCGACAATCGCACCTTTACCAATCACTAAAGGCTGATCGGGGGTGCCCTGCTTAATCATGGCACCTGCGCCGATATAGGCATGGTCATGAATATGAATATTGCCGTTGCATTTTACGCCTGGCGCAAAAGTAACAAAATCCCCAATCATACAATCATGCTCAACATAACTGTATAAATTGGCTTGAAAACACTTACCGATTCTGACATTTGAGCCAATAGTGACAAAGGGACTTAAAGCAGAGCCTTTAGCAAGCTCAATTTGATCCATTAAAACCACATTGTCCGCAGTGATCGACCAAAGCTGAATGCCATCCATCTTTAAACGCTGAGCGATCTTTTCTCGTACATGACTATTGGCAATGGCAATTTGTACGTATTTTTCTGAAACCGTTTCATTTAAAAATGCTTGGTAATTCATGGCACGATGACCATTGACCGAAGCAATGTCTGTTAAAGCATCATCGATAAAGATAATTTCAGACGCATCCCCTTGACGTGCCAATTGCTGACGCGCGACAGGCATCAGGCTACGCCCACAACCTGAAGCTCCATAAATCGCATAGAGTGTTGTCATTATTTTTGTTCCGGTGTGCCGGTAAATTTGGTCGTGGTGGCTTCACCTTCGGCACTGATATCATCCTTGGCAATCACTTTTTTCACGGTTTTTAACATGATTTTAAAATCGAGCCATAAAGACTGATTTTCCACATACCACGTATCGAGTTCAAACTTTTTTTCCCATGAAATGGCATTGCGACCATTCACTTGCGCATGTCCTGTGATGCCCGGACGCACGTTATGACGTTTGGCCTGCTCACGATTATAGAGCGGTAAATATTCCATCAACAGTGGTCGTGGTCCGACAATACTCATATCGCCTTTAATTACATTCCACAGTTCAGGCATTTCATCCAAACTGGTAGCACGGAGCATTTTTCCAAATGGCGTCAGACGCTCACTGTCAGGTAATGGATTGCCCTGCGCATCGAGTGCATCTTTCATAGTGCGGAACTTCACCATTTCAAAAGGCTTGCCATACAGACCCGGACGTAGCTGACGGAATAAAACAGGAGAACCTAAATTCTTTTTCACCTTATAAGCCACCAAAGCATAAACAGGAGACAGCAGCACCAGCGCAGATGATGCGATCACAATATCCAATAAGCGCTTTAACATGGTTCACTCTTAAGATTAGATGAAGATGGGGAAATGGTATCCATTTCTAGCAATGATTATACTCTGTTCGAGACCATCAGATTTGTAAAATATTTCAACCGTCAAAGGGACTCAAGTAATGCCCATTCCAAAAGATCCCGAAAATATAGTCGTTTAGAGATCGGTCCAACGACGATTGACTGCATGACCCGGGTTATTCATGCTGATCACCTTCGCGTAGTTTCCTACCGCAGTTGCATTTTCAGGAATGTCTTTCGTCACAACGCTGCCCGCACCGATAGTGGCATTATTGCCAATTTTTACATGCTCAATAATGCAGACATTTGGCCCAATATAAACATTGTCACCAATTTCTGCTGCTTGACGGCCGCCATTGGCACCAATCGTTGTAAATTGCGATAAATTTACATTATTGCCAAGCACAGTCGTAGGGTTAACAACCAGCGGCCCGCCATGACCAATAAACAAGCCATAGCCAATTTGAGTTGTGGTATGAATATCTATGCCGTACTGCTTTTTTTTATAATAATAAATGGGATAAGCCAACTTTGCCCAAAATGATTTTGCACTGGCCAAACGCAGCCAAAATGAAAAATTAAAACCACGATTGAAAAAATAAGTTTTCAAAAATGATTTAAAACCAAGCTTGCCCGTATAACGGTATAAATCACTTTTTATATATTTTAAAGTCATCTGGATCGCCTCTTAAATTGGGTGAATCGCCTTTAATGGATACCCATTTCAGCCAGCATATGCTTATTCACTTGATGCACATCATATTTATTCAGCGCAATTTCTCGCGAACGCTGTCCCATATACTCAATCAGTTTTGGATCTTCAATAAAGTATTGCATGCATTGCACCAAATCATATACAGACTTCACTCCGACCAAATAACCATTCACACCGTGCGATACCGTTTCACGACAACCTGGTGCATCGGTGGTAATAATCGCCCGCCCCATAGCCATCGCCTCTAATACCGTACGTGGCGTGCCTTCACGGTAGGAGGGCAACACGTAGACCGAGCTTTCCGCAATTGCAGGACGGACATCACTGAGTTTGCCCCAATATTTGAGGCGATCATCGGCAATCCATTCATCGAGTTCGGCTTGAGAAATAGCTGATGGATTATCATCAATCCAACCGACCAAATGAAATTCCGATTCAGGATATTGTGCTTTGATGATGCGCGCCGATTCAGCATATTCGCGCACACCTTTATCACCCAAAAGCCGTGCAATCAGCAAGAAAGATGCTTTGACCTGTCCTTGTGCATTTTTCGGTAAGGGCATCACATCAAAGTCTTGTACATTCACGCCTGAACCATTCACCACCACAGTCGGTTTATTGGCTTCAAGCAAATGCATATCTTGGAATAACTTTAAGTCATCCGGATTTTGGAAAAAGACTTTGTCACTATGTTTTAAGGCTTGGGCATATAAACCATGTACCATTTTTTGGAACAGACTACGCTTGCCAGATCCCACATTTTGAAAGGCATAACCCAAACCGGTAATCAACGCAAAACGATGTGGGACTTTGGCAAGCCATGATGCGAGTGTGCCGTAAATCACCGGTTTAATGGTATAGGACAACACATAATCCGGTTGAATGCGACGAATTTGCTGATACAGATTTTTCAGTAGTTTTAAATCTGCAAGTGGATTGGTGCCAGTACGTTGCATGGGAATTTCATGCAAATGATAGCCAAGTGCTTGCAGTTTTTGCTGTTCTTCAGGAAAGCTTGCAAACTCAGGTGCCATGATATGAATCTCATAGCCTTTGGCAGAAATCGCTTCCAATAATTTGCCACGAAAGTTCAGCACCGACGGCAAAAAACTACTGATCATTAAAAATTTCATGCCTGTTGGCTCCACACCTGCATATATTGACGGCTAACGGTCGCAATACTGAAATTCTGTTCAACACGTTCACGCGTTGCTTGTTTTAAGGCTTGTTTTTCTGCATCTGTTTTTTGTGCATATTTTAAAATTGCATCTGCCAAGGCTTGGGCATTACGTGGCGGAACAATGGTTCCTAAATCCTGCACAATGTATTTGGCATCACCGACATCGGTACTGATACACGGCAAACCCGATGCCATCGCTTCGACCAACACATTCGGGAAACCTTCAGTAATTGAGGTCATCAGGAATGCATCAATCGATTGATAAAAGGCAGGCATATCCGAGATTTGATCTAAGAGATAAACTTTTTGAGCATCTAACTGATACTGCTCAAATAAGGCTTTAACATCTGGATTGTCTAAACTTGCCCCACCACCCGCAATTTTAAAGATGATGTTTTCATCTTTGAGCAAGCCCATAGTTTCAAACAAATACGGATAACCTTTGGCATGTCGATAATTACCAGCAAACCCAATCACCGTTGGCTGATTGAGCTGTAAATTCGGCTGAAATTTATCAAGAAATACGCCATTTGCAATCACATACTGTTGAGCATTTTTAAAACCAAAACCAGTATGTTGCTGTTTCGATGAATGCGCACAGTAAATAATGGCACTTGGCTGTTTCGATAAAATTTGACTTAAACCGAGTGCAATTTTGGTGCTGATCGATTCATCTTTCGGTGATGCAAGCGAGTGATGAATGCCCCACACGACATTCGGTTTGTGGGCTAAACCGATGACACTTAAACTCGTCAACGCATTGGCATGGTACATCCAACATTGCACGGTTTTAGGTTGTAGTTGTTTGAGTAGTCCACGCAGTTTTTTGATGATTCCAAGTGTATTTATGCCATTCCAGCTGAGCGCATAATATGACTGGCAACGATCAAGCGTGCTTTGATACACCTCCGATGTTTTCATCAAAGCAATAATGACATGCTGATAATGATCTTCCGTATATTGAATCAAGCGTGCCAACATCATTTCAGCACCACCCACCCCTGCAAAGTTGGTAATCACATGCACCATTAAAGGTTTACTCATGATGCAGACTCCATCATGTGCATATACTGTTTCAGCACGGTTTGTTTATGGAACTGCTGAATATGCGTGCCAAAATCGGCATCTGAGTAATGTACATAGTCGGCAAAAATCGCCTGATGCATCGCTTGGGTTAAACCTGTTTGATCATTGCATTTAACCAATAAACCAAACTTGGCATGGTCTAAAATTTCCATCGGGCCACTTGGGCAATCGGTACTGACCACTTTCACTTTGGATGCTAAGGCTTGAATCAGTACACCTGGCAAACCTTCCCAATTCGAACTGAGTACAAACAGTGAGGCATATTTAAAATAGGCATAAGGATTGGCATCAAAACCGGGTAAATCGACCGCATCTTTTAAACCCAATTCATTCACCAAGGCTTCAAACTCGGTACGTAATTCACCCTCGCCTAAAATAATCAAACGTGTATCTACATACTGATCATGTAAGGCTTTAAATGAACGAATCAAAAAGCCAAAGTTCTTGGCCTCAGTTAAACGACCAACCGCCAAAATGACCTTGTTGGTCTCATTGAAAAATTTGTGCGAGACTGGGGCGTTGAGTTTTTCAAAATAGGCATCATCGAGTACAGGATTATAAATAGTGCTCAGATTATTCTGTTTATAACTGTAATATTCTCGAAAATCCGTTTCGACGCCTTTAGACACACATACCACTTGCTGTGCCATCGGGTACGTCCAATTCACCAAAGTTTTTAGCACAAACTTGGCAATCCCCTGCAACTTCATATTTTTAGACGGCGTAGACACTTCACGGAAGATCAAACGTGTTTTGACGCCTGCTAACTTTTTGGCAATGCCTGCCACAATATTGGTATGGGTTTGCGTTGCCACTAAGCAGTCATATTGCTCAGCTTTCATTTTTTTTTTCAAGGGCGTAATGCTATTCATCACCCGACCGCAATTAAAATTGACCAATTCAATTTTTGAACTCACTTCGGGTAACAGCTTGGCTTTTTCACCATTTAGGTCACATACACCCAAATGAATCTTAAGTCCTTGTTCGGCCAAACTATTCGCTAGTTGAATGACTGTACGTTCTGCACCACCACCGCCCAAGCTTGGCAAAAAGAACATGACTTTATTCAACATAATCAGACCTAAATAACATGAAATGGGAACGTATTAATCTGAGAGTTTTGAGGCTTGAATCACCATGGCACGTTCAACGCGTGCGCGGTAATCAATAATGCCAACGAGTTCACTGTCACTCGCGCAAGTGCTTTGAATTTTGGCTTGATAATCAGCAAAGCTCGACACTACTTTAGCCGGCACACCAATCGCCACAGAATGATCTGGAATATCTTTGGTCACCACCGAACCTGCACCAATCACCACATTGGAACCAATACTCACGCCCGGCATAATAATACTATTTACGCCAATAAAGACATGTGAACCAACCTGAATCGGTGCAAAGTGTTGATAACGTTTGCCTTTATCATCTTTGACCAAACAAGTACTACCATCATGGGTAATAAACTTCACGCCTGATGTGACCGTGACATGATCACCAATCGAGACTAAAAACGGTTCTGAGCCCCAATTTTTAATATAAATTCGACAGTTTTCACCGACTTTGACCCCCTTTTTACGTGCATATGCCACACTGCCTTTGGCCATAAAATAAACCAAATCAAACAGCTGTCGAAAAGCAGAAACAATAAATGCCATATACATGACCTATGTCAGGTTCTAAAAAGGAGGAAAAATCGCTGAATATTTTACGCTGAAAATGCGCTTGAAGATATTCGGACCAAAGTCAGTATGATGACCTGATTTATAGATTTTTGATTTTCTTGACGGGACTACCGACATACACACCCGCATCATCCAGTGGTTTAGACACTAAACTACACGCGCCAATCACGCTGTTGCTTGGAATGGTGACACCATCTAAAACCGTCACGCGTGCACCGAGCCAAATATTTTCACCGAGGCTGACACCGAGTTTGGTAATCGCATCTTTAACCAAAAGATCAGGCTCACCGAACTTATGATTACTGGCAATCATAATACTTTGCGTGCCAATCCGAGTGTTATCGCCAATCGTGACACCGCCACAGCCATTAATATAGGACTTGGAATTAATGCTAACATCTTTGCCAATCACCACCTTGCCACCGAAGCATTTGATATAGCAATTTTCACCAATAAAACTGTTGTCAGCAATCTCAAGCACTGCACCTTTTTCAACGATTAGGCTGGCATGATCGCCAATATAAACATTGTTGCCGATCTTGACTTGGCCATTAATCTCTAGGGTACACGCTTTGCCGAAGTAACGAAATTTTGTGCCAAATGCCATGTTGTACATCACTTTACGGCACTGTGAAGCAAACCAATTCATGTATTTTAAGGTTTTAAAAAACATCACTTTTTGCTACTCCACACAGAGAATAAAATGGCAAAGTTATAAAAAATCAGGGCAACCGGCACGGCAAGCAGCATATAGATTTTATTCTCAAATAAAACATACAGCCCTGCAAATAATGCGAACTTAATGATCAGTTCCACGATTTGCAGTTTAAATAGTACTTGGCTGTTGCGCTTGGCAATTAAAAAAGCCGAGCTCGGTGGATTACAGAAAATCGCCCAATAACCCAAAGCTAAAATTTGGAAATAGCTTGAAATACCGACCCATTCACTGCCAAAAATCCATAAATACAGCGATTCAGGCAGAATAAAGAAAACGGCAAATAAAGGCAGTGAAACCAGACTGAGTAGTAAACTCGCCTTTAAAGCACTTTGATTGGAATCCGTGGTTTTAAATTTGCGAATAAAGAACTGACGCAAGGTTTGCGAAATCAGATTGATCGGCACACGTAAAGTTCGCTCCACAATGGCATAGAAGCCCATCGCCTGCACACCGACAAAATGCGAGACCACATAATAAGGCAAGTTATGCGAAAAGCTGTTCAGCAAGGCATGTGGCGTATTGGAATAAATAAAATCCTGATAGTGCTTAAATGCCTGCCAACTGACCTGATAAAGCTGATTTTTTACAATATAAATCAATATAAACAGCAGCATCAGCAGCGAACTGGCACTGTAACTGTTGACCAGGCTGATGCTCATCAACAAGGGCAAACCCAGCTGTACCAGCACCACAATCAGGCTACGCAAAATATTCAGTCCGGCACAGAAATATTCTGCATGCGCGGCAAATTTATAATTATAGATAGTTTGAATCAGGGTATTGGCCAACACACCGCTACAAATGGCAACCACCACAGCCGCATTAAAAATAAAACTTAAGATGATGGCACTGACCGCCACAATACCTGTGGAGAACATCATTCCTTCAAAGATCAGGCTTTTTTTGTCCTGCTCTTCCGCGACCAATAAGGCTTGATCGAGACGCAAATTGGCAATGGTCGATAAAACGCTGACCACAGCCAAGGCAATACCATATTCACCAAAATCCTGCACCGAATAAAGGCGCGTTAAAAAAGGAAGTGCGATAAATGTGATTATCGCACCTACTAATAAACTCGACGTGATTAAGCCAATCGACTGATATTTGGCAAAAATACGTGCAATCATGTCAGATTTTTAACGTACCAGCGCATGACCAGCTGAATACCGGCATTAATTCGAAACTCAGGTGCATAACCCAGGGCTTTCTCAATTTTGGCAATGCTGGCTTGGGAGTGACGTACATCTCCGGCACGGAAGTCACGGTACACCGCATCTTTCGTATAGTTCACGCCATTTTCAACCAGTGCAGCCTGAATCGCACGATACAAATCATTCAAGGTGGTACGGTCACCGACTGCGACGTTATAGACCTGATTTTTTGCGGCATCATCGGCTGTGGTCGCTGCCAGAATGTTGGCTTGCACCGTGTTATCGATAAAGCAGAAATCACGGCTGGTTTCGCCATCACCATTAATGAATACATCGTCACCGGCAATCATGGCTGCGGTCCATTTCGGAATCACCGCCGCATAGGCTCCGTTCGGATCCTGACGCTGGCCAAAGACATTAAAGTAGCGCAAACCAACCGCTTTAAAGCCATAAGTTTTAGCAAAAACATCGGCATAGAGCTCATTGACATATTTGGTCACGGCATAAGGCGACAAAGGCTTGCCAATGTTTTCTTCCACTTTCGGCAATGCTGGATGGTCACCATAGGTTGAGCTGCTGGCTGCATAGGTAAAGCTGGAGACTTTGGCATCACGCGCCGCAGTCAGCATGTTCAGGAAACCGCTGATATTGGTGGCATTGGTAGTGATCGGGTCAGCAATCGAACGTGGTACTGAGCCTAGAGCTGCTTCATGCAAGACATAATCCACACCGGCACAGGCTTTTTGGCAATCTTCCAGATTGCGGATATCGCCTTCATAAAAGGTGAATTTCGCCCATTGCGCCGCACTGACCAATGACTGCACTTCATCTAAGTTATGTTGATGACCGGTAGCGAAGTTATCCAGACCAACAACCGTTTGATCGAGTTTCAACAGTGTTTCTAACAGATTGGAGCCAATAAAACCGGCAACCCCCGTCACTAGCCAGATTTTAGGGCTTTGCTTTAATTGCTCGCATACTGTCTGATATTGGCTCATCTTTATAATATCCTTATCAATTATAAACGAAGATCAGATTCAGACTGTGCAAGTACATATTTCAAATCATATAAAACATATTCTGCTTTGCCCAAGGCACGAATTTTCTCTACGCCCATCTCTTTAAACTGATGATGTGCCACCGCCAAAATGATGGCGTCATAGCTGTGGTCTGTTAATGTCGAAACAGGCTGAATCCCATATTCATGCTCGGCTTCGGCACAATCTACCCATGGGTCATAAACATCCACATTCACGTGATATTCTTTCAGTTCATTGACGATATCAATAATGCGGGTGTTACGGATATCGGGACAGTTTTCCTTAAAACTTAAGCCTAAAATCAGCACCTTGGCATCTTCCACCTGAATGCGTTTTTTCAGCATGCCTTTCACCAGCTGAGTCACCACATAGGCGCCCATACCATCATTCAGACGGCGGCCAGCCAAAATAATTTCAGGGTGATAACCAATCGCTTGCGCTTTATGGGTGAGATAGTACGGATCCACCCCGATACAGTGCCCGCCAACCAGACCCGGACGGAACGGCAGGAAATTCCATTTCGTACCTGCAGCCTCAAGCACCGCTTCGGTATCAATCCCCAGTTTATTGAAGATCAAGGCCAGCTCATTAATCAGCGCAATATTGACATCTCGCTGGGTATTTTCAATCACCTTTGCCGCTTCAGCAACTTTAATGCTGGTGGCTTTATGGGTGCCGGCTTCAATAATCAGGTTATAGACCTGATCAACAAAATCAGCGACTTCAGGCGTAGAACCTGAAGTGATTTTGAGAATATTGGTCACGCGGTGCAATTTGTCACCCGGATTAATGCGCTCTGGACTATAACCGGCAAAGAAATCCTGGTTGAATTTCAAGCCTGAAACTTTTTCCAGTTCAGGAATGCAGACTTCTTCTGTGGCTCCCGGATAAACCGTTGACTCATAAACAACAATGTCGCCGTCTTTTAGCACTTTACCAATACTCTGCGAGGCTTTGACCAATGGTGTCAGGTCCGGCTGCTTATATTCATCAATCGGGGTTGGTACCGTCACAATAAAGAAATTGCAGTCTTTTAAATCTTCTAAATTTGCAGTATAGGTTAAATGAGTAGATTGTTTTAATTCTTCAGGCGAGACCTCTAAGGTATGGTCTTGACCGCTCTTTAATTCTTGTATACGTTTTTGCTGAATATCAAAACCCACAACAGGCAGCTTCTTGCCAAATTCAACCGCTAAGGGTAAACCGACATAGCCTAAACCAATAATGGCAATTTTTAGGTCTGAGAGCTGTAGCATTTGAGCGCCTTTTAATTTATATCTGTATTTTATGAAGAATGAATCTTTCGGCAGCGATTCTAGCAGAAAATCATGAAATTTCTATTGTGATTTGTGCTCAAATTACTTAAGAGGAGCAACAGTGTATAGTTTTTTGCGAATATTCAACTTTTTAAATTTAGAGTAAATTCACAATTTGCGATTTTTATCACTTTTCGCAAAGAATTTGACAGAATCTGCAAAATGATTACAAATTGCTATGTACCTATTTTACAAGTTCGGTAAAATGACTGCAATTTATTTAAAAGATTTTAAAAAATTAATAATGGAATCTCGCGTGCGACACTTTCAACTGGCTGTTTTATTGGCATGTGGCATTGCCGCCACTGGCTGTGCTGTGACCTCTGGCTTACAAACCTATGACATACCAAATGAAGGGGTCTATACCACCGACTTGGGCACAGCGGTCAATGTGATTAAACTCACCCAAGACTCAATGCTTGCGGTGCAGCCTGCAGTTCACAATATTCAACAAGACTATGCGCATTTATTTCATACACCACAGCGTCAATACACCTTAAGTTCAGGTGATATTCTCTCTATTTATTTATGGGCATATCCTGAAATTACACCACCAACCAATACCATTAGTAGTGAAAAAGCGGTCGAGTCCAATGGTTATCAAATTGACTCACAGGGTTATATTCAGTTTCCGATTATCGGGCGTTATAAAGCTGCAGGTAAATCTTTAGCGCAAGTGAATCGTGAGTTGCGCGGTCAATTGGCACGTTATTTAAAAACCCCAGACGTGATTGTACGAGTCTTGTCTTACCAAGGGCAGCGATACTCTGTACAAGGCAATGTCATGAAAGGTGGGCAGTTCTATTTAAATGATCAACCTGTCAGTGTCTATACCGCACTGGGTATGGCAGGCGGGGTTAATGCCCAACAAGGTGACAATGCTTCTATGACTTTAGTGCGTCAGGGGCGTAGCTATCAACTCAATACCGTAGAGCTGGAAAAAGCAGGCTTGTCACTGCACAACTTACTCATCCAGCCAAATGACACCTTGTATGTCAACAACCGTGAAAACCAAAAAATTTATGTCATGGGTGAATCGGGTAAAAATCAATCGCTCCCTATGCGTGATCAAGGCATGAGCTTAAGCGACGTATTGGGTGAAAGCCTGGGCTTAAACCCACTGTCTGCCAGCCGCAGTAAAATTTATGTGGTCCGCAGTCAACCTAATGCAGCACATACCGAAGTCTATCACATGGATTTAACCAGCATTGCCGATTTTGGCCTGGCCAATCAGTTTAAAATGCGCAGCAATGATATTGTCTATGTCGATGCTTCAGGCCTGGCCCGCTGGCAACGTGTGGTTAACCAAATTATTCCATTCTCAAATGCTTTATATAACCTAGATCGTTTGGGGAACTAATGAAAATTAATCACATTTTAGTGGTGTGTATTGGCAATATTTGCCGTAGCCCCATGGCAGAATACTTTTTAAAACAGCAATATCCACACTTACAGATTGAATCTGCAGGTATTTCAGGCTTAGTGGGTCATGCAGCCGATGACAAAGCCAGTTTATGTATGCAACGTCACGGCATCGACATGAGTCCACACGTAGCAAAAAAACTTAATGCAGAGCTGATTAAAAAAGCCGATTTAATTTTAGTCATGAGCCAAAATCAACAAAAGCATGTGGAACAAACCTGGCCCTTTGCCAAAGGCAAAACCTTTAGATTGGGGCACTGGCAAAGTAAAAATGTGGCCGACCCCTATCAGCACGATCAGGCCGTATTTGATGAAACCTGTGCGTTAATTCAAGCCTGCATTGCCGACTGGAAAAAATATATCTAGTTTCTTGATACTCTAGCTTTTTTAAAATTCTACTTTTTTGATATTTAAACTATGAGCCAAACCGCCAACACCGAAGACACCATTGATTTAAAGGAATTATTTTTTTCCTTAATCGCACAATGGAAAATGATTACACTTTGCGTTCTACTCAGTATTGTCTGCGCTTTACTGTATTTAAGAACCACACCAGACACCTATGCAGTAGATGCTTTGGTACAGGTCGAAGACAGCAAAGGGGCCTCTGCAGCGTTATTGGGTGATCTGTCCAATATGATTGATCAGAAATCACCTGCACAAGCTGAAATTGAAATTTTAAAATCACGTTTGGTGTTGGGCAGCGTGATTGATCATCTGAATTTAAATATTCGCGTTTCGGGTACAGAAGACAGTTTCTGGAATCGTTTAATTGCCAAGCATGAATATGACAGTGAATATTCATCTCAGTCAGTGCTATTTAAAGACAATCAAAAAAGTTTTGATATCCGCCAGTTCGATATCCCACAATACTTTCAAGATAAAAACTTAATTTTAAAATTTGCACAAGGCAAATACAGCCTGACCGATGAAGAAACCGAACAAGTCGTGTTTTCTGCACCTTTAAACCAAGTCAGTCAATTACAGTCTGAATTTGGGCTGTGGAAAGTCGCTATTTTTAGTCAAGACAGCTTTGATAACACTTATAATATTGAAAAACAAAGCTTACCTGCTGCCATGAAAAGCTTAACCGATGACTATTCTGTAGCAGAAAGAGGTAAGTTAACGGGCGTGTTGGGGCTGAATTACCAAGGGCAAGACAAACAACACATTACCCAAGTACTAAATGCCATTTTAGCGGCGTATAGCCAACAAAATATTGAGCGTCGTTCTGCAGAAACGGCACAGACCTTAAAGTTTTTGGAAGACCAACTCCCAGAACTGAAACAACAATTAGATGTGGCAGAACGTGAATTTAACCGTTTCCGCCAACAGTTTAATACAGTCGATGTGACCAAAGAATCTGAGTTGTACTTAACTCAAAGTATTACTTTGGAAACTCAAAAAGCGCAGTTAGAGCAACAAGTGGCTGAAGCTGCGGCCAAGTACACCAACGAACACCCTGTTATGCAGCAAATGAATGCGCAATTGGGGGCAATTAACAAACGAATTGCAGAGTTAGACGGCACACTCAAACGCTTGCCAGAATTACAACGCCAATATTTACAACTGTTCCGTGAAGTAGAAGTCAAACAACAGCTGTATACAGGCTTGCTCAACTCTTACCAACAACTGCGGATTGCTAAAGCAGGTGAAATTGGTAATGTGCGTATTGTCGATACTGCGGTAGAGCCAATTGAGCCAATTAAACCAAAGAAATTACTAATTCTAATTTTGTCAGTTTTCTTAGGTGGTTTTCTGGGCACATTATTGGCCTTACTGCGTAATATGTTGCGCTCAGGTATTAAAGACTCGAATCAAATTGAAAATGAACTGGATTTACCTGTTTATGCCACTGTGCCACGTTCACCTGTGCAAGAAAGCCGTATTAAAATTCTGAAAAAGAAAAAGAATATTCCTATTCTTGCAGTTAAAAACAGTGATGATATTGCCATTGAAAGCCTGCGCAGCATGCGTACTGCTATTCACTTTGCTTTAAGCAGTGCCAAAAACAATATCATTATGATTTCTGGCCCTGCACCAGAGTTGGGTAAATCATTTATTTCAACTAACCTAGCTACTATTTTGGCACAAAGTGATAAGCGCGTATTATTGATTGATGCCGATTTACGTCGTGGTTATATGCACAAATACTTTAATTACGACCCTAAGCCTGGCTTAACCGAATACCTGAATGGTCAACAAGAGTTAGGCAGTGTTGTGCGCAATACTGAAGTTGAAAATTTAAGCTTCATCAGCCGTGGTAAAAGTCCTGCCAATCCGTCAGAGTTGTTAAGCACGCAAAAATTTGCAGACATGCTCACGCACTTGTCGAGTCAGTTTGACCATATTCTGATTGATACCCCGCCAGTTCTTGCGGTCACCGATGGGATTATTATTTCACAATATGCGGGTGTGAATTTGGTGGTGGCACGTTATGCCAAGACTCAAATGAAAGAGCTTGAACTGACTGTCAACCGCTTTGAACAAGCTGGCGTGAAAGTCAACGGCTTTATTTTGAATGATATTCAACGTGAAGCGGGTGGCTATGGTTATGGTTATAACTATGCTTATGCCTATAAAGCCAATAAGGATGATGATTAATTCGAAGTGATCGGTGGGCTAAAATCAGCCCGTCGTCCCGATATTCCCCAGCCTTTGCAAAGGTGAGTTATATGCTCGTGCTAGCCTCCCCCTTTAAAAAAGGTGAGCTATATATAGCAAAAGCCACCAACGTTAAAATCCCTCCTAACCTCCCTTTCTTACGCAAGAGTTTAAAGCTGTGCTTAAACTCTTGCTCAGGGAGGAACTCCATTACAAAGTTCCACTTGTGCTTCTCCCCCTTTGAAAAAGGTGAGCTATATGCTCGTGCTAGCTTCCCCCTTTGAAAAAGGGGGATGGAGGGGGATTAAAAAAATCTAAAAAGATGAGCTATGTATGTCACAAGAAAGCTAATTAAAAATAAACCACTTTTAAAAACAAAGAATAAAAAACCATGCAACCCTATAACAAAAATTTAAAATATAACGCACGACAGTTAAGAAACAATATGACTGAAGCAGAACAAAAACTCTGGTTACGACTGCGTCAAAAACAAATCTTGGGCTTACAGTTTTATCGGCAAAAGCCTATTCTGAATTTTATTGTAGATTTTTACTGTCCTGCGGCAAGTTTAATTATTGAATGCGATGGCAGCCAACATTTGAACGAAAAAGGCTTAAAGTATGATTTATTACGTGATCAGGCTTTAACACAGTTAAATCTAACGGTATTAAGATTTAACAATTTACAAATTTTGCATGAACTCGATGCAGTCATCCAAATCATTGAAAATGTTATTTTAAGTCAACACGCTGATAATCCCTCCTAGCCTCCCTTTAAAAAGGGAGGAACATTCATTACAAAGCCCTTACTTGTGCTAGCCTCCACCGTTTACAGAAGAATTTTCTGTTGAAATTTACAACAATACTCAACAATTCACATTGCAAAAATCCACTCAAAAACCTATCTTGGTTACAGTTTATAAACGCTGAGAATGTATAAGAATGTTTGCACCCAAAGCGCTGCTGGTGACACTGGCATTAAGCTCATCCTTAACCTTTGCCCAAGGCATTGTCTTAAATGACCAAAACTTACGTACCGATTTAAACTGGCTAAATCAGCAAGGCGTCATTCAAATTAGTACGTCAACTTGGCCTATGAGTGGTGATGAAATTCAACGTGCACTTTCTCAAGCCAAAGTCAGCAACAACAATCAACAGAAAGTCATCGATGCAGTGGTGGCACATTTAAATGCCAATAACCAACTGCTCAAAGCCTCGTTTTTTGCAGAAACAGATCAAAAAAATATTCCATAAGCCTTTGGCGACCAACAAAAGGCGCAATATCAAGCAGGTTTGGAACTCAATGCAGGCAATCAATACTGGGATGCTAAAATTCGGGTCAATGCAGAAAAAGACCCCCAAATTGATAACGATCAAGATGTCAATGTTGAAGGTTCCTATATTGCAACCAAGCTTTGGAATCAATGGCTCATTGCTGGGCAAATCCCAACCTACTGGGGGCCTGGGCATGACGGTAGTTTAATTCGTGGCGATGCTAGCCGCCCAGTTTACGGCGTAACTATGCAACGAGCTGAACAACAAGCTTTCAGCAACAAATAGTTGTCATGGATTGGCCCATGGCAATATCAGGCCTTTGCAGGTCAGTTGCATGATTATGATGCTGTACCCGATGCCAAATTGATTGGTTTACGTGTCACTGCACAACCGCTGCCTTATTTGGAATTGGGTGCTTCACGTGCCTTTCAATGGGGGGGTGAAGATCGTCCAGAAAGTTTTGACTCATTCTGGGATGCGGTGATTGGTAAAGATAATGTGTATGGAGATACTCCTAACCCATCTAACCAAGTGGCAGGCTTTGATGCACGCTTAAACCTACAGCCATTGCTACAAATGCCAATGGGTGTTTATGCACAATATGCTGGTGAAGATGAAGCAGGCGGCTTACCTTCAAAAAAAATGTATTTGGCTGGGGTAGATTATTCATCAAGCTATCAGAATATGCCGTTCCAACTCTATACCGAATGGGCTGACACCCGTACCAACGGTAAAGCACAAGGTATCACTTATAATCACAGTACCTATACCGATGGTTTCTATCAACATGGCTATCCTTTAGCGCATGCTATTGGCGGTGATGGACAAATGATTTCAGTCGGTGGTGATATTCGTTTTGATCGTATCAACCGCGTGAATGCACGTATGTTGTTTGCCAAATTTGATCAGGCGGCTAATCGACCAGTGAGAGGCGAAACCAATAAAGCTTTCCCAGAAAAAGATCAGTTAAAAGCTTTGGATTTGACTTGGACACACTATTTACGTCCAGATATTCCACTTAAACTGAATGGCTGGATTAGCGATTCAGATGCCCATGGCAATGATGGTGGTGCATCGATTGGCATTGAATTTTCTTTAGAAAAAGGGCTGTTTTCTTATTAAGTCTACCCGCTAGACCGAAATACTTCGTGGATGAAATCGACACCGATTTCATCCATTTTTCTAAGATTAAAAATTCAGCGCAACTCAATTATTTAACGCAAAATTTCAGGCAATGCCTTATAACTACCACTTTTGCTTAATTCAATTTTCATTTTTTGCAACATTTGATACGGTTGCTGCTGCACAAACATATTCACAAAACTTAAAGGAATCGAGCCTTCAGGGTTGGCATAGCCATAGGTACTGACTTTGACTTTGTGATTACCCAGTTTCTGAAAGGTCCAGTCGCCTTCGTAATCCTGAATACGCACATAATCTGGGTTCAAGGGATAGCCCCCCTCAATGGCTTTATTTTGAATACTAACCATACCTTGTGCATCTTTACTCATTTTGCCTTTGACCACTAAATCACGATCTTTTAGCGGAAAAGGAAAATCCAACACCATATACAGCAAGAACTCACCTTTTTGGTCATCTCGTGATAAGACTTTGACACTGCCCACATAAGGCACCCATTTCACGGCATGATCGACATCTAAAATTAAGGCAGCAGCTTTTTCTAAAGGTACATTGAAGGTGGTTTCGGCCTTATACAAAAACACAGGGCTAGACTGCTGTTGGAAGGTCCAGACTTTAATATTGTTTTTATGTATGCTCAGTTTGGCATGTTCAATATTTTGTGCAGAGGCCGCACAAATACAGGTGCTTAACCCAAGCATCAGCAGCGATTTTTTCATTTTATTTTGCATCTTATTTTAGTTTTAGATCGGGTCTGATGCGTCATCATCCATGACATCAGACCCTAGTTTTAGCGGTAGATTGAAAATTGTTCAAGTAGTTTTTATCTATTTCGGATTCCTGCGCAGTTTTTAAACCTGAATATCGTTAAATCCAAGAACATCTTTCATATCGTATTTACGCGCTTCGCGTCCCACCACCCACGCTGCAGCACGCACGGCACCTGCAGCAAAGTTCATGCGGTTGGTGGCTTTGTGGGTAATTTCCACACGCTCGCCATCGGCAATAAACATCGCAGTATGTTCACCCACAATGTCGCCACCACGAATGGTCTGGAAACCTATACTTTTACGCTCACGTGGCCCTGTGTGTCCTTCGCGGCAGTAAACAGCGTCTTGTTTTAAATCACGACCTAAGGTTGCTGCAATGGCCTCGCCCATCATCAATGCCGTGCCTGATGGTGCATCGACTTTATGACGATGATGCGCTTCAATCACTTCAATATCTACACTATCACCAAAGACTTTGGCTGCCAATTCCAGCAGTTTAATAGATACGTTTACCCCAACTGAATAGTTGGCGGCATACACCACTGGGGTCTGTTGAGCCGATTCTTCTAAGAGTGCTTTTTGTTCATCATTCATGCCTGTGGTGCCAATCACAATCGCCACGCCTGCTTCACGACAAAGTTTTAAGTGCTGTGCTGTGGCGGCGGGTGCGGTAAAGTCGATTACGACATCACAGTCAGCTAATACTTGTTCTAGGCTGCCCACGACTTTCACACCGAGTGTACCTACACCTGCCAACTCTCCTGCATCTGCACCCAATAAACTGCTTTCTGGACGCTCTACTGCGGCAGCCAATTGGTAGCCTGCTTCTTGAACAGCTTGAATTAAGATGCGTCCCATGCGGCCGCCTGCGCCTAATACACCAATGCGTGGAGTTGCTGACATAGCATATTCCTAAAATAGATTCTAAATTGTGCTTACTATATCAAAACTCGCTGCCTAGACTAAGTTTGTCTGCCAAGTTTCTGGGTTTATTTTTATCGGAAAGCAACTGTGACTGGGCTGCTGATGATCGCTTTAAATATCTCAGGCAAACTTTTATCAAAGCGATGCTAAAAATTTATCTGAAAATGCTCATTTTTTATTTTTATTTCACAAATTTGCAAACTTGTATGCGCAGACTAGCCTGCACGAATGATAACAACTGCAAAAATTAAAGGGGATTTACATGCATTCGAAGAACATGGTATTGGCATTATTGTTGGGCATGAGCACAGCATCTGTATTTGCAGAGCCTGCACTTCAAGAAGGGGATACGCTAGAAAGCCTGTCCAAAGTCCGTATTAGCGTGACACTACAAGAACCGCTTGCTGTTGAAGTTGATACACCTGAACTTGAAGAAACAGCAGCAGAACATGGGGTTGTTGCAAGCGCACAACCACAAACTATCGTTGAAACAGCAACCACTGAAATGGTGGATGTTTTAGAGATTGATGTACCTGAAGTCGAATAAGAGTACAGCAGATACAACAAAGGCGATCTTCAAGATCGCCTTTATTATTTGAGTTTAGATCAGGTTGTGCTTCGACATACCTAATCTAAGTTTCCTTAATCAAACAAACGATCAAAGAAAGACTTCTTCTTTGGTGATGACTGACTGCCCTCACCTTCCATCGTCGTCTGTAATTCTTTTAACAATTCACGCTGACGTGCCGTTAAATTCACAGGTGTTTCCACCACAATACGGCAGAGCAAATCGCCCTGCATACTGGTACGCACAGGTTTTACCCCTTTACCACGCAAACGGAATAATTTACCCGTCTGTGTTCCCTCAGGCACTTTCAGGCTCACGCGGCCATCTAGAGTCGGAATTTCAATTTCCTTACCTAAAGCAGCATCGGCAATGCTGACAGGTACATCCATATACAGATCAGCACCATCACGCTGGAAGATTTCATGCTCGCGCACCACCACTTCTACATATAGGTCGCCCGATTGACCATCACGAATGGCTTCACCTTTACCTGTTAAGCGTACGCGGTCGCCATTGTCCACGCCAGCAGGAATGGTCACCTCAAGGGTTTGCTGACGATCTGACACCCCCGAACCATGACATTTTTTGCATGGGTTCTTGATAATTTTGCCCTGACCACGACAAGTGCTACAGGTTTGCTGTACCGAGAAGAAACCTTGCTGCATGCGTACTTGACCCGCACCATGACAGGTTGGACAGGTTTCAACATCATTTGGATTTTCCGAGCCTTTACCATCACAAGCTTCACATGGCGCAGGTGCTGTAAAGGTGATGGTTTTCTTAACGCCTTTGACTGCTTCTTCAAGCGTCAATTCCATCACATAGCGTAAGTCTGAACCACGGCGTTGACGTTGCTGGCCACGCCCCCCCCCACCAAAGGCTCCACCGAAAATATCCCCAAACTGGCTGAAAATATCTTCCGCACTGAAACCACCGAAGCCGCCAGCACCACCGCCCATACCACCTTCAAAGGCTTGATGGCCCATACGGTCGTACATGCTGCGTTTTTCGCTGTCTGACAGAACTTCATACGCTTCTGAAGCTTCTTTAAACTTCTCTTCAGCTTCAGGATTGTCCGGGTTACGGTCTGGATGATATTTCATCGCCAACTTACGGTAGGCTTTTTTAATTTCATCATCACTAGCGGTTTTAGAGACGCCCAAAACCTCATAATAATCACGTTTAGCCATGTCTGGCGATGCTCCTCACGGAATTCTATTTAAAACTTAACTGAAGTCTGAAATTGGGGTCAAACTGAGTTTTACAAGGGAAAGCTGCTAAAAATTTTAGCTGAAGTACTTTAGATGAAGTTCAAACCATTAGAACACGGCTTTATTTTTCAAAAATTTGGATAGCCCTTTAATCCAAGCATTGATTAAAAACAAGAAGGCAATCACGGCAAAGACCACACCTGCTACGGTGCAGGCTTTGACCCATAAAAAGGCATCCCAAGGAAAGAAGGCCAATGGAATAAACCACAATGCAGCAAACAATGCCAACACACTGTAAATCACCACATTACGCATGATCCATAAAGCCTGTGCCTGTAACCAGACTTCAGTGCTATCGACCACAATCACTTTTCGTGCATACCAATACGCCAATGCACCACTCACCACAGTAAATAAAGCAAAAAACATAAACACGTAAGAGATCGCAACCGAACGGCGAAACTTTAACAAGTTATCTTGCTTCATAATGTGATTTAACCCCATCTGTGCCATGCTTTATTTTTTAATCTGGCGCATGCTGTGACGTATGCAAAGGCTGAAAAATATAAGGTGCTACTATATTGAAATTTTCCAAGTTTCGCACCCGTTATTATGTCACTTTTACAGATTATGTGGATTTTTTTTCACTTTAAACCACTGTGCATATAATGCAGGTAAAAAGAACAGGGTTAATAGGGTCGCGACAATTAATCCGCCCATAATCGCCACAGCCATCGGGCCAAAGAAAATACTGCGAGAAAGTGGAATCATGGCCAATACTGCCGCCAAAGCGGTCAGTACAATTGGACGACAACGGCGCACCGTAGCGTTAATAATCGCGTCCCACTGCGATTCCCCAGCCCGAATATCCTGCTCAATCTGATCAATTAAAATCAAAGAATTGCGCATGATCATGCCCGATAAGGCAATGGTGCCGAGCATCGCCACAAAACCAAAGGGTTTGTTAAACAGCAACAGAAACAATACCACGCCAATAATGCCGAGCGGTGCAGTCAAAAATACGATGAATGCACGAGACATGCTACGCAGCTGAATCATTAACAAGGTCATCACCACTGCAAGGAAAAATGGCATGCCTGCATTGACTGACTTTTGCCCACGTGCCGATTCTTCAACCGTGCCACCCACTTCAATTAAATAGCCACTTGGCAACTTTTCACGCAGGGCCGCCATCGGTTCAGACAGTTCTGCCACCACCGTTGCAGGTTGCAAATTGCTACGAATATCACCACGTACGGTAATGGTCGGCAAGCGGTTACGATGCCAAATTAAGCCTTCTTCAAAACGGTATTCAATTTGTGCAATTTGCGCCAACGGCACCGATGTTCCACGTGAAGTCGGTATAGCCAAACTGCTTAAAGATGCGACATCTAGGCGCTCGGTTTGATCACCACGTAAACGGATTTCAATCAGTTCACGTTTTTCACGATACTGGTTAATAGCCGCGCCACTGATAGAGCTATTAAGGAAGTTAGCTAAATCCAGACTCGACACCCCCATTTGACGGGCACGGTCTTGATCAATCTGCAATTGAATGACTTTGCTCGGCTCACCCCAATCTAAATGCACATTGGTACTGTTTGGATTGGCACTGATGGTGGCTGCGACTTGCTGTGCCCATTGTCGCACTTGTGCCAAGTCTTCTCCTGACACGCGGAATTGCAATGGATAACCCACTGGTGGGCCATTTTCCAATAATGACACGCGAGTACGCACCTCTGGCAATAACAAGCGAATTTGTTCAGATAAATTACGGCGAATTTCATTGCGGTCTTCTAAAGACGATGCCAATACCACAAATTGGGCAAAACTGGCCTGCGGCAATTGCTGATCTAAAGGCAAATAGAAACGCGGTGAACCTGTGCCAACATAAGCAACATAATTGTCGATACCTTGTTGTTGCGCCAAAAACTTTTCAACTTTTTTAACGGCTGCTTCTGTGGCTGTTAAGGATGCACCTTCTTCAAGCTTTAAATCGACCAAAATTTCTGCCCGATTGGAAGGCGGAAAGAATTGCTGCGGTACCAATTTAAACATGGCAATGGATAGGACAAAAATGGCCACGGTCACTGCAATGACGGTTTTACGATAGCGCACACAGGTATTGACCCAACCTCGAAACACTTGATAAAAGCGAGTTTGATAAGGGTCGTGTAATTCACCTGTTGGCTGTACCTGCGGCTCAGCTTGTTTGCGTACATGCGCCCAAAGACGTTGATACCACGGCGCTCGCTGTGCATGACGCTGAAAATCTGGCAATAATTTATCGCCCAGATAGGGTACAAACAGCACGGCAGCAAACCAGGACACCACCAAAGCTATGGTCACCACTTGGAAAATTGAACGGGTATATTCCCCTGTACTTGAGGCTGCTGTGGCAATGGGTAAAAAACCTGCCGCGGTAATCAATGTCCCTGTCAGCATAGGGAAAGCAGTGGTACGCCACGCATGACCTGCCGCTTGCAAGCGGCTATAGCCTTGCTCCATCTTAATTGCCATCATTTCAATGGCGATAATGGCATCATCCACCAACAATCCGAGGGCTAGAATAAGCGCACCGAGTGAAATCTTATGCAGCCCGACATCAAACAAATGCATACCTGCAAAAGTCATCGCCAAGACCAGTGGAATGGAAAATGCCACCACCAAACCTGTGCGAAAACCCAGTGAAAAGAAGCTGACCAAGAGCACGATAATCACCGCCTCAGCCAATACTTTCATAAATTCATTGACGCTGTGTTTTACCGCAACAGGTTGATCAGAAACCTTTTGCAGTTGCATGCCCAAAGGCAAAGTTTTTTGCAAACGGGCAAATTCTGTTTCCAGATTTTCACCCAAAGCCAGAATATCACCGCCTTTACGCATCGACACCGCAATGCCAATGCCATTTTCGCCCATAAAGCGCATACGCGGTTGAGCAGGTTCGCTAAACCCACGATAGACCTCGGCAACATCGCCCAGTTGAATGGTGGTGCCATTCACCAACAGCGGCATTTGTTTCAACTCATCGACACTGTGCAACGCACCGCTGACACGCACCTGAATACGGTCTGAATGGGTTTCAAAAAAACCTGCGCTTGCCATGCTGTTTTGTTGTTGTAAGGCTTGCTGAATCGCGGTAACAGGAATACCAAGTTGTGCGGCTTTGGTGTTAGATAACTCAATCCAAATTTTTTGATCTTGCAAACCGACCAAATTAACTTTGGCCACATCTTTGACTCGCTGTAATTGTAGCTGCAAACGGTCGGCATATTCTTTGAGGGTGGCGTAGTCATAGTCTGCGCCTGTCAGCACATAAATATTGCCAAAAGTGTCGCCAAATTCATCATTAAAAAATGGGCCTTGTACCCCTTGCGGCAATTCATGACGAATATCATTGACCTTTTTACGCACCTTGTACCAAACATCTGGAATTTGGCTAGAACGCATGGAATCTTTGGCAATAAAAGTCACCATGGACTCGCCCGGACGCGAATAAGCCATGATGCGTTCATAGTCGCCCGTGCTCATCAATTCTTTTTCGATGCGGTCGGTGACTTGTAACGAGACCTCTTTGGCGCTCGCTCCCGGCCAATAGGTTTGAATCACCATCACTTTAAAAGTAAACGGTGGATCTTCACTTTGTGCCAGTTTGGAATAGGAAAAAATCCCGACAATGCCCAACAGCAGCATCAAGTAGACCACTAGACCTTTATTTTTCAGCGCCCATTCGGATAAGTTAAAATTCATATTTTAACGCTCCGTCTGTGTGGCCGCAGAAGCTGCCTGAGCTGTTGGATTGACTGCCTGTACAGCTTGATTGTCACGGTTAATCGGGCGAATTTTTTGTCGATCACGCAGTAAATGCACCCCACCCATCACCACATAATCTTGCGGCTGTAAGCCACTCAGTACAGGCACGCTGTCACGTCCATAAGCGCCCAATGTAACAGGAATTTGGCGCACGGTTGAGTCTGGCTGTAAGACCAAAACAAAAGCTTGTTGCCCTGTTGCCGACACGCTAGATAAAGGCACATATAAACCCTGATTGGCTTGGCGAGTCAGAAATACCCGCGCACTTTGCCCCAATTGAATCTGTGCATTGCCTTCACGTAAAGCCACTTTGACTTTAAAAGTACGCGACTGATCTGCCGCAGGGGAAATTTCTCGAACCGTACCTGCAAAACGGGTATCGGGTTGTGACCATAAACTTACCGTTGCCTCTTGCCCGACTCGAATTTCACCCACCGCTTGTTCAGGCACGCCAATCACGACTTCACGCTCCCCATCAATCGCCAATTGATAAGCGACCTGCCCTGCCGCTAAAACCTGCCCAACTTCAATATTGCGTTCAGTAATCACACCATTTTTTGTGGCACGTAACTGGTTATAGTCGGTTTGATTACTGCTGACTGCATAATTGGACTGTGCCTGTTTCAACTGTGCCATAGCATGTTGATATTGGTTTTTGACTGCATCATATTGCGAGCGACTGACGGCATTCATGGGTAATAATTGCTGAAAACGCTGTAACTCATCGCTAGCAATTTTTGCAGCAGATTGCGCACTTT
This sequence comes from Acinetobacter sp. YH01007, assembly GCF_013420425.1. Classification (NCBI taxonomy): domain Bacteria; kingdom Pseudomonadati; phylum Pseudomonadota; class Gammaproteobacteria; order Moraxellales; family Moraxellaceae; genus Acinetobacter; species Acinetobacter sp. YH01007. The sequence goes on from NZ_VOYC01000013.1 coordinate 102,457, forward strand.
CCAGTTGCGCACGCGCGGCATTGAGCTGCAATGCGGCATCTTGCACATCCAGTTTTGCTAAGACTTGCCCAACTTTGACCTGATCTCCCACATCGGCAAAACGCTGTGTAACTTGCCCTGCAACCCGAAATGCCAAAGCCGTTTGCTGACGTGCTTGCACCTCGCCTGCATAGCTTTTTTGCTCAAGATGTAAACTGCTGGGCTGGGTCACCATCACCAAAGGGACTTCCTGTTCAACCTCGGTTTTTTGCTTACTGCATCCAATTAGGGTGATACAGCACAGCAGCATCAGGCTGGCAATGAGATTCTGAGTCGTGTTCATCAGGTTTGCTCTTATTTAAACGTTTTTTTTAGGGCAGAATACGGTAGGGTTTGCTGACACTTCGTCTATGTTTGCGACAGCGCATATTTTTAGCTGATATAAGGCATGAGGCAGGAAACTTAGTCATTCTAAGTAACTGACTCATAACGTAATAGCAGTAAAAAATATGCTTGTTCCAAAGGACTGTGGCTAAAACTTTCTCAGATTGCGTTATGAAACTTGGTAATAGTCTCGCTATTCCCTGCGTTTCATGCCTGATCTGCTCAGTTTTAGCCTACAGCGCAAGCCATTTATGAAGTGCGTGCAAACCCCTATATTAAATTGATTATTTTTTAATTAGTATACCACTGGGTACATTAATTAAAACTGAAGCGTCATTTTCCAGTTGTACTGATGCAAATTAGGATGAGCGTGTGCAGATTCATGTCGGACGACCAAAAGATTTAGAAAAACGCCAACGCATTTTAATGTCGGCAAAACACTTGTTTTTAAAGTTGGGCTTTCATGGTTCTAGTATGAATCAGATTGCACGTGAAGCAGGCGTGACCAAATTAACGGTGTATAACCACTTTCAAGACAAAGCCACGTTATTTTCCTGTGCCATTGAAGAAACCTGTGAAAGTCTGCTCAAAGCACAACCTTTGGACTTGACTGCACATCGCAATTTTAAGCAGGCCTTATACCAAGCCTGTGAACTGTCCTTGAACTTGGTCAATATGCCTGAAGCGATTAAATTAGAGCACTTGCTGATGGAACTGGCCTCGGAGCAAAATCCGTTGGCATTGCAGTTTTACAATGCCTCACATGCCAAACTTCGCGCGATGTGGGAAAGCTTCTTTCGTCAAGCAGTAGAATTGCAGTTTATTCAGGCCGATGAACCAAAAACGCAAACTGAATTGATCGTTTCCTTACTGCATGGTTTACGTCACCATGAAGTTTTACTCGGTGTACGTGCCGTGCCCGATGCTGCACAATCTCAAAAGATTATTGAAGATGCGATTGGTATTTTTATGCTGCGTTATGGCTGAACAAGCTAATTTCGCAACCTCCTCTTGCTTGATTTACAAATTCAAATCACGCAGTTTTAAGAAAATAAATAAACTCAACACTAATCACCATTCGATACGCAGGAATGTCATCTACAACCTGCATGGTATTCGTTTTATTACTGTTTCTGCGAAACAATGAATAAGAGATAAACTGTAAGCAGGTTTTGTGGATGACAATGGTTTTGCCTACTTTTCCCGAAAGAAAAGTAGGTCGAACCGAAGGTTAACCCAGCTATTTTTGTAACTTAGCAAAATGCCGCTCCCCTCATCACTACATAATTGGCAGCAACTATGCGTAAAAATACTCTCAATACGCATGAGAATGCACTTGGGACTCTAGCACATTGATTATCCCAGAACCCATTACAAAAAAGGTTTATCTAAATTGGGGTTTCTTTTACCAAATAGCATTCCTCTCCACCCTGTATTTCTCTCCTAAATACTGCTGTTTGGCACTATAACTTCAGATGCGCAAAATCCATGCAACTTTTGTAGATAGCCCGCTTGGATTGTATCTAAATCGGGGTATAGTCTTAACAGAGTAGAAAAACACAGAACATGGAGAACAACGAATGATTCAACAAATTGATGCTCCTCTACGCGATGACGTACGCTTACTTGGCAACTTATTGGGTGAAACCCTCAAGTTACACGCAGGACAAGATTTGTTTAATCAGGTCGAACAAATTCGTGCTTTGTCTAAAGGCGCGCGCGATGGACAAGCCGAAGCTGAAAAACAACTCGAACAACTGTTTTTAAGTCTGGAAGATGACGAAATCTTACCGCTCACCCGTGCCTTTACCCACTTTTTGAATTTTGCCAACATCGCTGAGCAATATCATGTGGTGCGGAGCCGTCGCCAAAGCGAATTTGATGAAAATGGCGTTTCTCCAAACCCGCTAGATCACTTATTTATCAAGTTTAAAGACAACCAAATTTCTGCAGAAACACTCTTTCAACAAGTCTGCGAGCTAAAAATTGAGTTGGTTTTAACTGCGCATCCGACTGAAGTCAGCCGTCGTACCCTCATTCAAAAATATGACGATATTAATGACTGCTTGTTTAAAATGGATCAGCAAAAACTGACACCACGTGAACGTCAGGCAGTTTTGGCAGATTTAAAACAGCTGATCAGCTCGGCTTGGCAAACCGATGAAATTCGCCAACATCGCCCAACCCCTGTCGATGAAGCCAAATGGGGCTTTACCACCATCGAACAAACCCTGTGGAATGCGGTGCCTAAATTCATGCGTGAATTAGACAGCATTGTGCAGGAACATTGTGGACAAAGCCTACCGCTGAGCGTTGCACCTGTACGTTTCGCCTCTTGGATGGGCGGTGACCGCGATGGTAACCCGAATGTCACTCATAAAGTTACTCAAGAAGTGCTGTGGCTGTCACGCTGGAAAGCAGCAGAACTGTATTTACGTGATATTGAAAACCTGCGTTGGGAACTCTCCATTCAGCAATGCAGCCCAGAATTGGCAGATGCTTTGGGACATTTCCATGCCGAGCCGTACCGTGAATATTTACGCGACACCCGAGAACGCCTAAAAGCCACCCGCGACTGGTTAGCAGCGAAACTGCAAGGCAAAGAGGCTGATGACAGTTTGGTCATCAAAAGCAAAGACGAACTGTTACAGCCTTTATTGCTGTGTTATCGCTCGCTGACGGCTTGCCAATTATCAGACATTGCGAACGGCAAATTGTTGGATTTAATTCATCGTGTGAATTGTTTCGGCATTGAATTACTAAAACTGGATATTCGCCAAGAATCGGGACGTCATCGTCAAGCCATTTCTGCCATTACCGAATATTTAGGTTTGGGCAATTTTGAAACTTGGACTGAACAAGCGCGTCAGAACTTCTTGCTTCAAGAGCTACAAAGTAAACGTCCGTTATTGCCAAAATTCATGCAAGAACCTGCACAAAGCCTGATTCAACATCCCGATGTGCAAGAAGTGTTTGCCACCATGCGCACTTTGGCTGCACAGCCGCAGGAAAGTTTGGGCGCTTATATTATTTCCATGGCGGAATATCCAAGTGATGTATTGGCAGTGTTATTGCTGCAAAAAGAAGCGGGCATTCAGCATCCTTTGCGTGTGGTGCCGCTGTTTGAAACCCTGAAAGACTTGGATGGGGCTGCCCAAACCATGAATACCCTATTTAATATGCATTGGTACAAACAGCATATTCAGGGCAAACATGAGGTGATGATTGGCTACTCAGACTCCGCCAAAGATGCAGGGTTCATGTCTGCCAACTGGGCGCAGTACCGCGCGCAGGAAGAACTGACTGCGGTAGCGCAGCAACATGCTGTGCAGCTGACTTTATTCCATGGTCGCGGTGGTTCCATCAGCCGTGGCGGTGCACCAACACAACAAGCATTGTTCTCACAACCACCGGGTTCTATTTCAGGTGCAATCCGCGTGACCGAACAAGGCGAAATGATTCGTTTTAAATTTGGACTTGAAGGGGTTGCATTGCAAAATCTGGAAGTCTATACCGCTGCCACCTTAGAAGCGACGATAATGCCACCACCTGTGCCGAAGGCAGAATGGCGCGAGCTCATGCATAACATGACCGAACTTTCGGTGCAGGTCTATCGCCAAACCGTGCGTGAAAATCCACATTTTGTGAAATATTTACGCACCGTTACGCCAGAGCTGGAATTGCAGATGTTGCCACTCGGTTCACGTCCTGCGAAGCGTAAAGTGAGCGGTGGAATTGAATCCTTACGTGCCATTCCATGGGTATTTGCATGGACACAAATCCGTTTAATGCTGCCTGCTTGGTTAGGGACAGGCGCAGCAATTAACCAAACGCTCGATCAGGGACAAAAAGCCACTTTGGATGAAATGCTCAGCGATTGGCCGTATTTCCAGACTTTAATTGATATGCTAGAAATGGTGCTATCTAAAGCCGACAGTAATATTGCCCTGTACTACGAATCTAACCTGACCGATGACGAAGACTTAAAACAACTCGGTGAGCAACTCCGTCAACGTCTGCGTGATGCTGTGACGACTTTACTGACCCTTAAAGGTGAATCGCAATTGCTCAGCAGCAATGATGTGCTAGATCAATCGATGCGGGTGCGTAAACCTTATTTATTGCCACTGCATTTGCTACAGGCAGAATTGATGAAACGTCGTCGTTTGTATTTGGCAGAACAGCATGCCGAACATACCCCTGTCGATCATGCCCTCATGGTGAGTATTGCAGGGATTGCAGCAGGCTTACGCAATACAGGTTAAGACCTAACGAATAGCACAACAAGCAGAGTCATGCTCTGCTTGTGGCTCATTCACTCACTTAAACATGATTTGGGACGGATGACTACATATTAGGCTAAGTAGAAAAAATCATAAAAAAACATGATAACTGGCATTTTTTATGATTTCTGTCTCAACTTATTTGAATTATGCTTAGATTAGACAATAAATAAGAGTTTGGACTTGCCTATGCCAGAAAGCTCTACAATGACGACTTTATTAAAGCTAAAAATTTTTTATTTTTTCAAGGGTATAAAAATCTCCTCAGTTTAAATAACATCCAAAAATCACGTGTCGTCAGTGGCTTGGTTTTTTTCTTTCATTTACTCTTTTTAGTGGTACTTTGGCTCAGTCAAAGCCAACCCCTGTTTACCCCATACATGCTGCCATGGGTATTGGGTTGTTTAATATTGTATTTGCTGATTGCCTTGGTCTTTATATGTCATCAGCTATCGTATTCCTGAAAATCAGACCACACTCTATTATTTTCCAATTCTGTGTTTAGGCTTTTATAGCAGCTCACTCATGAGTATTGGCTATTTTCTGGGTCAAATGACGGTACTCACAGGCGTATTTACCATTGGCTCCATTTTTACAGGCTTATTGTTGTTTAAACGCAGCATTATCTTTTGGGGCACCATTCCCTGCTTGGTGGTATTTTACGGTGGTTCTTTGCTGACCTTGCGCAATATTATCCCCTATGCGCCCGTTTTTCAGCCCTATACGTTTACCAGTGCGGAATTCCAAAATTTCATGCTCATCAATAACTTGATTGGCAGCACCATCATTGGTGTTCTGTTGGCCATTTTATTTAATACTTTTTTGGGACGCTGGATGATTCGTGAAGAACATCAGCAACAACTAATTCTGCTTGATCCACTCACCCAAACTCTCAACCGACGCGGTTTAAGCATAAAATTCAACCAACTGGTGAATCAAAAACAATTGGCGGGGCAAAACAAAGAACACATCTGCCTTGCCCTGCTCGATTTAGACTGGTTTAAGCAAGTAAATGATCGCTATGGACACGATGGAGGGGATCAGGTACTCAAGCAAATTCCAAAAATTTTGCAAAAAAATCTACGCAGTGAAGATATTATCGGACGTTTTGGTGGCGAAGAATTTATGATTATTTTCTCCAATACCTCACCGCAAATTGCCCAAAATGTACTGGAACGCTGCAGAATTGCCATTGAACAACATCGTATTGCCTATGCAGAACATGAGATTCAAATTACCGCAAGTTTTGGTTTAAGTGCCTTATATGTTTATCATGCAGATCAACATGAATTAATTCAGCGTACTGATGCTGCGCTGTATAAAGCCAAGCAAAGTGGACGTAATAATGTGCAGCAAGATATTGAATCATGAATATTAATTTTGTATAAAATACAAACAAAAATCGCAGGTCATACAATTTTTTTTAAACTGCGACTATCACTAAGTGACTGCAATACATTCTTTAAATTTATAAATAAAATTACTTATTTATATTAAATGTAAATTTTATCAAATAGTAAAATTTAATCCTAAAAATAAGCAGCTGATCTGTTTTCTGGCAAAATTTTTAAAAAATTTAGGCAATACAAGAGTATGATGTGCTCAATTTAGCTTTTGAGTGCTTACTTTATGTCCAATTGGTTTCCCAAATGGCGCCCTTATGAAGGCAGCATTGATGCACGTCCTGTAGGTACCAATGAGTATCTACCGCCTGCACAAACCGTTGTATTGGGGATACAACACGCATTTGCCATGTTTGGTGCCACTGTACTTGCACCTTTTTTAATGGGCTTTGATCCGAACCTTGCCATTTTAATGTCAGGAATTTGTACCATCCTGTTCTTTTTCATGACAGGTGGGCGTGTTCCAAGTTATTTAGGCTCAAGCTTTGCCTTTATTGGGGTGGTGATTGCTGCCACAGGCTATGCAGGCGCAGCAGGCGGTTTAAATGCCAATATTGGGGTTGCGGCAGGCGGGATTATTGCCTGCGGTATTTTATATGCCCTGATTGGCTTTTTGGTGATGGCTACTGGCACCCGCTGGATTGAAAAATTAATGCCACCTGTGGTGACAGGTGCGGTGGTGATGATCATTGGTTTAAACCTTGCTCCTGTCACGGTCAAAGCGGTTGCAGGCAATCCATTTAATATGTGGATGGCCTTGGTGACTGTGCTATGTATGGGCATGATTGCCGTATTTACCAAAGGTTTACTGCAACGCCTCTTGCTCCTGATTGGCTTGCTCATATCGTATCTGATCTATTTTGTAGTCACCAATGTCATGGGTTGGGGGACGCCAATTAACTTCGCACCGATTCAGCAAGCCGCTTGGTTTGGCGTACCAGACTTTCATGCGCCTGTATTTGATGTGAATGCCATGCTGATTATTGCCCCAATTGCCTTCATTTTGGTGGCAGAGAACTTGGGACACATTAAAGCAGTAGGTGCCATGACTGGTGAAAACCTCGATCCACACATTGGTAAAGCCTTTGTAGCCGATGGTGTTGCCACAACCCTTGCAGGTGGTGTCGGTGCACCGGGTATGACTACCTATGGTGAAAACATTGGGGTGATGGCTGTTACCCGCGTGTATTCCACGATTATTTTTGTGGTGGCGGGGGTCTTTGCTATTTTCCTTGGCTTATCACCAAAATTTGGGGCAATCATCCATACCATTCCTACCGCCATTTTAACGGGCGCTTCGATTGTGGTATTTGGTTTGATTACCATTGCTGGCGCGAAAATCTGGATTGAAAACAAAGTCGATTTTTCTAAAAACAAAAATCTGATGGTGGCTGCCGTGACCATTATTTTAGGAACGGGTGACTTTGCGTTGCAATTGGGCAGCTTTAACTTGGGCGGGATTGGGACAGCAACTTTTGCAGCCTTGTTCCTGAACTGGTTCTTTAGTTTGCGTGATCCCTCTTAATCAGAACTTGCGGTCATTTGCTTGAACCTAAGTAAATGCCGAAACAATGCAAAAAGACCGAACAACAGTGATTGTTCGGTCTTTTTTTACCTCAAACGGTCTGTCTAGAATGAACCGTTTTTAAGAGATAATGCTTTTACTTGGCTTATTTCTGTTTTTTAAGCTCTTGCTTAAGTTGCTTCAATTTGCCTTTATGTTTTGAAATCTTTTTCAAACGTGCTTTGATTTGTTGCTTCAAAGATTTAACTTGCTTAGCCATGGTATTACTCCTTAGTAAGGCTATTCGTTGCCATTGTGTTGTTTCACAAAACTACGAATAAATTTTCTTAATTCACGAGCAGCACTAGTATCAAGTTCTTCACATAAACGAATAAATTCATCACGTTCAGTACTATTAATACGAATTAAAAGTTGTCCATCTTTCTTGCCTGTCTTTATTTTTTTGATTTGCTCGTTCATTGCTGATCTCTCCAAAATAAAGACTGCTTTGCAAAAGATGTATATACAATATATATACTTTTTAAAATAAAGCAAACTTACAATATTAAAAAATGTAATAAAATCATATTCTTTTTTTTACCAATTCTTTTTAAAAACCCAGCAAAGCCAAGACAGGCAAGGCTTTGCGCTTAAAACCACCTGCAGAAAAAATAAGCAAATTATTTTTAAAAATTATGCTTTGAATACCAAGATGGCATATAAATACGCGGTTTTACCGCAAAAACGCAAAGTTTGGGCTGCGTTTGAAGCATCGCCCAAACTTAGGGATAGATCAATTAAGGACGGAATTCTTTTAATTCACGCTGAATAAAATGCTGAATCATATCGTGATACAAACGCTCGACCATGTCAGGATCGACTGCATGTTGCAGAGCCAAAGTACGGACTTTTTCAATCACTTCTTTCACGCGCTGCGGTGACTGTACATCTTCCACAGTCTGTTTATGGCGCATGGCCTGATCGACATAAAACTGACGCGATGCAATCAGTTCAATTAAAGCCACATCAATTTGGTCTATTTTGTCACGTGCTTGTTGTAATGAGTTTACTTTTTCATTGTTCATGGGCTTGGGCTACACTTTCAGTTTCGGTTTCGTTTTCACTCTTATACTTTTCTTCTAACACATTACTGAAAATACTTTCAATCATCCACACCCGATATAAGCTGTTAAACACGTAGCTTTGCCCATCTATGCGCAATTCCAACACAGGAAAATCGGGCTGAGATTTCATTTCACACAGCATATCGTTTTCTTTGAGCAACTCGGTCACATCGGCTGTGGTCAGTTGATCTAACTCCAGTTCACGCTGCATACGCTCAAAATGCGCTTTAAAGGATAAATCCTGTCCCCTCGTCCATACCGCCTGCAAAATGCGATACATGGCATCCACACGCTGTTCTTCAGGCGCACTGTAATACAGTTGTGCCATTTGATAAGTCGCCTGCTCAGTCGGGCGGCAAAACGGCGTAAACGCAACATCAGTACGTTTAGATAAACGTGTTGCCAAACTCCAGTCAAACCAGTCGCGTCCATGATAAGACAAGGGATACACATTCAAATGGATATTGTAATAGGCAGCTAATTCTTCTTTGATATACGCCAATAACAACCAAGAAATCGGGTCTTCCAGTGCAATATACAAATCCAGTTCAGGGTCGAGTGCCTGAATTTCATTGAGTTCTTCGGCATCACTAATTAAATGTTCTCGCCATTCAATGTGATTGATCAAGAAAATAGGATTATCGGTCAGTAATTTTTGTTGTTTTAAACGGCGAGTCAGACGCAATAAATCATCTACGGCATGATATTTACGTCCACCAAATTCAAAATAACTGGCCAATACAGGTGCATCATCAAAAACCCGTTCAGGAAAATCCTGAATTTGATGATGACGGCTGGCCATGGCATATAAGGTGCGTAATTTACCCGACTGCTTTTGCCACAGCATGTGGAACACATCTTCCAGTAAATACAAGAAATCCTGACCACGTAACGGCGTATGCCTCAAAATGGCTTCTGCCTGCATTAAGGCCTCTGCAGTCGGTGGTTCAGGGGTATCGTGAAAACTAAAACGATGCTGTTTGGCAAGAATTTGTGCATCTTGAATACAATAATTTTGCCATTCTACAGCCGACATTTGGTTCGGTGCATCGCCACTTTGCCTCGAAATCACCACGGTTAAAGGTTTTAATTCATCGGCCAGAATATCTTCTAATTGCGGCAACTCCTGTACCGCCAAATAGCTATATACATCATCTAGACGCAAATGCACACTCAGTCCGTGTTCCGTGGGCAACACCGCTTGCCGAGATGGTTTTTGATAAAACCAACTCGATCTGATCGGATCGAACCAACGGCGTAACAGTGACATGAGATCAGCCTCTAAAAAGAAAATCCTTGTGGTTTGGGGACAAGCCACATGCAAATCATGTGCGCTCGTCCTTCAATAGTACACAAGGATTTATATCAATTCATATAAAAATGATCAATTAGACCTCTAAATTCAGATCAGTCACTGCACCTTTTTCTGCGCCCGATGCCAATTTAGCAAATTTCGCCAATGCACCATGGGTATAGTTTGGCTTTGGTTTGACCCATGCCGCTTTACGTGCTGCCATTTCCTCTTCCGACACATGCCAAGTCATTTCACGGGTTTCGGCATTAATCGAAATTTTATCGCCATTTTTCACCAGACCAATTGGCCCGCCTTCATACGCTTCTGGGGTCACATGCCCAATCACAAAACCGTGACTGCCACCCGAAAAACGTCCATCAGTAATTAACGCCACGGAGTTACCCAAGCCTTTGCCAATAATTGCAGAAGTCGGTTTCAGCATTTCTGGCATACCTGGGCCACCTTTAGGGCCTTCACCACGAATCACAACTACTTCACCTTCTTGCACTTCACCATCTAAAATGCCGCGCATCGCACCAATTTCACCTTCAAAGACACGCGCAGGGCCCTCAAAATACAAACCTTCTTTGCCTGTAATTTTGGCCACCGCCCCTGTTGGCGATAAATTGCCTTTTAACACCACCAAATGCGAATCTATTTTAATTGGGGCATCAAACGGTAAAATAATCTGCTGATCGGCTGGGTAGTCAGCAACATCGGCCAAGTTTTCTGCCAAAGTTTTACCAGTAACGGTTAAGCACGAACCATCTAACATTCCTGCATCGAGCATACGTTTCATTAGCGGTTGAATTCCGCCAATCGCAATCAGCTCAGACATTAAATATTTACCCGATGGGCGTACATCTGCCACCACTGGGGTTTCCTGACCAATTCGTACAAAGTCATCTAGCGTGAGTTCAACCCCTGCAGAATGTGCCATTGCAATTAAATGCAGCACACCATTGGTCGACCCACCCAAAGCAATCAGTACTTTAATGGCATTTTCAAAGGCAGACTTGGTCATAATGTCACGTGGTTTAATATCCAGACGTAACAGATTCATGACTGCCTCACCTGCACGTTGGCAGTCATCCATTTTATCTTGAGAAACAGCTTCTTGTGCCGAAGACCCCGGTAAACTCATACCCAGTGCTTCAATCGCCGATGCCATAGAGTTAGCGGTGTACATGCCACCACAAGAGCCTGCACCTGGCAAAGCAACTTCTTCAATCTGCTTGACCTGAATTTCGTTAATTTCGCCTTTGGCGTGCTGACCCACGGCTTCAAATACCGAAATAATATCGGTGTGTCCTGCACCAGGTTTAATCGTGCCGCCATACACAAACAAGCCTGGACGGTTTAAACGCGCCAATCCCATAATGCAACCTGGCATGTTTTTATCACAGCCACCAATGGCAATCACCCCATCATAGGCCTGACAGCCCACCACAGCTTCAATTGAGTCGGCAATAATTTCACGTGAAACCAGTGAGTATTTCATACCCTCAGTGCCGTTTGAAATCCCGTCTGAAATGGTGATGGTATTGAAAATAATGCCTTTACCACCCGCCTGATTCACGCCTTTTTCTGCTTCGCGCGCCAAGCCATCAATATGCATATTACATGGGGTGACATTGGCCCAAGTCGATGCAATGCCAATAAATGGACGAGTAAAATCTTCATCCTTAAAACCCACCGCACGCATCATGGAACGTGCTGGTGCATTTTCAATGCCTTCATAGACTTCGGCTGAATGTTCGCGGATATTCTGTTTACTCATGGCTGATTCCTTAGCGAGATCGGTGAAATGTCGTGTTCATTATGACGATTTATTTTATTTTTCATTGTATCGAAAGCAGGCAGGATGTAAACGAAAATGCCTGTCTAATTTCATTGCTCAAATTTGCTGCACTACTAACATTGCTCATTGCAGGCTCATAAAAAAAGCACCCCAATTTTGGAGTGCTTTTTTGTAGCAGCTTAAATTGCCAAGTACTGCTTAGATTTCACGTACCGCACCTTTTGCCGCACTGGTGGTATGCATGGCATAAGCTTTCAACGCTTTAGAAATTTTACGTGGACGTTCTTCTGCAGGATGCCAGCCTTTAGCTTCTTGCGCTTCACGACGTGCCGCCATAGTTGCGTCATCTACCGCCAAGTGAATGCTGCGGTTTGGAATATCAATTTCGATACGGTCACCATCTTCAACCAGACCAATCGCACCACCTTCAGCCGCTTCTGGAGAAACGTGACCAATTGAAAGACCTGAAGAACCGCCCGAGAAACGACCATCGGTCAGTAAGGCACATTCTTTGCCTAAACCTTTCGATTTCAAATAGCTGGTTGGATAGAGCATTTCTTGCATACCTGGGCCACCACGTGGGCCTTCGTAGCGAATCACCACCACATCACCCGCTGTAATTTTACCGCCCAAAATCGCGTCTACAGCAGCATCCTGACTTTCAAAAACACGTGCTGTGCCGTTGAATTTCAAAATAGAATCATCCACCCCTGCAGTTTTTACAATACAGCCATCTAAAGCAATATTGCCGTAAAGTACCGCCAAACCACCATCTTTAGAGAAAGCGTGTTCTGCATTACGAATCACACCATTGTCACGGTCACCATCTAAACGTGAATAGTAACGGTCTTGTGAGAATGCTGTTTGGGTGGGTACGCCGCCCGGTGCAGAACGGAAGAACTGGTAAACGTCTTCATTTTCGGTACGGATGATGTCCCATTTATCCAAAGCATCTTTTAAAGTCGCTTCGTGAACTGTGCCTACTGAAGTGTCCAATAAACCTGCGCGATCCAGCTCGCCTAAAATAGACATAATGCCACCCGCACGGTGTACATCTTCCATGTGAACATCTTGTTTTGCAGGCGCTACTTTACATAGTACAGGCACTTTACGTGATAAACGGTCAATGTCATCCATGGTGAAATCCACACCTGCCTCATTGGCAGCCGCCAACAAGTGCAGTACGGTGTTGGTTGAACCGCCCATGGCAATGTCCAACGTCATAGCATTTTCATAAGATGCTTTGGTTGCAATTGAACGTGGCAATACGCTGTAATCGTCTTGTTCATAATGGCGTTTGGCCAATTCCACAATCAACTGACCTGCTTTATCAAACAGTTTTTTACGGTTGGCGTGAGTTGCTACAATTGAACCGTTGCCTGGTAAAGATAAACCTAGAGCTTCTGTTAAGCAGTTCATTGAGTTTGCAGTGAACATCCCTGAGCATGAACCACAAGTTGGACATGCAGAACGCTCATATTCAGCAACTTCTTCATCCGTATAGTTGTCATCTGCCGCCACAATCATCGCGTCAATCAAGTCAATCGCGTGTTCATTGCCACGAATTTTGACTTTACCTGCTTCCATTGGGCCGCCAGACACAAACACCACTGGAATGTTCAGACGCATAGCAGCCATCAGCATCCCTGGTGTGATTTTGTCACAGTTGGATATACACACCATTGCATCGGCGCAGTGTGCGCTGACCATGTATTCTACCGAGTCGGCAATCAAGTCACGCGATGGCAATGAATACAACATGCCGTCATGACCCATGGCAATCCCGTCATCTACAGCAATGGTGTTAAATTCTTTGGCAACACCACCTGCCGCCTGAATTTGCTCTGCCACCATTTGACCGAGGTCTTTTAAATGCACATGGCCAGGTACAAATTGGGTAAATGAGTTGACCACCGCAATAATCGGCTTACCGAAATCTTCGTCTTTCATACCCGTTGCACGCCATAAGCCGCGTGCACCCGCCATATTTCTTCCGTGTGTCGATGTTTTTGAACGATAGTCAGGCATTATAAAGTTCCAACTTGGTTGTGCTGAAATGAATCTGAAATTCATTCTGGCGAAATAATACTGTTTGCAAGATCTGTATCACTGCAAAATAGTTTAAGAGTCTTTCTATTTTACTACAGCTTGAGGTACTAAGGCTGCTGCTTTACCAACTTTATGATGGATAAAAAGTGACGAGAACCCACAGCACCTTGTTGATCATACTGAATGCAATACAAAACTTTCATGAATAATTTTTAAATTTTGCATTACTAATTTTTATCATAATAATTTATAGCACAGCGACAAGGTGGATTTGTTACAACCCGTTCCGACCTTTGAGCCGCAATTTGTTATAATTGCCGCGTCATCTAAAACTATGGGTTGATTTCCATTGAAAATCGTTTTTGCAGGTACGCCTGAATTTGCTGCAAGCGCTTTGGCAGCACTCCTGAACACCGACCATGAGATTGTCGCGGTTTACACCCAGCCTGACCGTAAAGCAGGACGCGGACAAAAACTCACAGCATCTGCGGTGAAGCAATTGGCACTACAACACGATCTTCCTGTCTATCAACCTTTGCATTTTAAATCATCTACTGAAGAAGGTCTGGCGGCCCAACAAGAATTGGCTGCATTGAATGCCGATGTGATGGTGGTTGCGGCCTATGGTTTAATCTTGCCGCAAGTGGTTTTAGATACTCCTAAATATGGCTGCTTGAATATTCACGGTTCGTTATTGCCACGTTGGCGTGGTGCAGCGCCGATTCAGCGCGCGATTGCCACAGGTGATACCGAAACAGGCATCACCATTATGAAAATGGCTGCAGGCTTAGATACGGGCGATATGATGTATAAAACCCTATGCCCAATTACTGCCACAGACACCTCTGCCACTTTACATGACAAACTGGCGCAGCAAGGTGCCAAAGCAATTGTTGAAGTACTGGCTTCAGAACAAAAATTGCAAGACTATTTAGCCGCGCGTGAAGTGCAAGATGAAGCCTTGACGGTCTATGCACACAAATTGACCAAAGCCGAAGCACAAATTGACTGGTCACAAACTGCAGCCGAAATTGACCGTAATATCCGTGCCTTTAACCCGTGGCCGGTGGCGTTTATCCCTTTAGATGAAACACAAAACTTGCGCGTTTGGGGTTCAGCATTATCGGATGAATCTGCACAAGGCAAAGCTGCAGGCACAATTTTAAAACTGGACAAACAAGGCGTACACGTCGCTTGTGGCGATCAACAAGCGGTATGCTTAAGCTCGTTGCAATGGCCAGGCGCTAAACCGCTGAATCCTGTGCAAATCATTCAAACTCAAAAACTTCAAACAGGACAAGTTCTCGCATGAGCCATTCTGAATCAGGCAACTCACATTTGAACTTGCGTGCCCAAGTCATCCGTACGCTATTGGCTGTACAACAAGGGCAATCATTGGCGAGCGTTTTACCTGCACATTTAAGTAAAGTCGCAGAACGTGACCGCGCCTTGTTTCATGAACTGGTTTTGGGCACTTTGCGTCAATGGTATGCCCTAAAAAGCATTACTTTGCCGCTGTTGGTGAAACCACTCAACAATGAAACTGTTGAAACCTGTTTATATGTCGGCTTATATCAAGTGCTTTGTACTCGTGTAGCCAGTCATGCCGCAATTTCTGAAACCGTAACTGCAGCCAAACAATTGGGCTATCAAGCACTCAGCGGTGTGGTGAATGCGATTCTGCGTCGTGTTTCACGTGAAACATCGGAATTTCAAATGGCTTTGGCACAAGCACATGGTTTGCCAAGTTGGTTGTATAAACGCCTAAAAAAAGATTGGCCTGAACAATTAGAACAACTGACGCAAACGTTAAAGCAAACTGCGCCGCTAACCTTAAGAGTCAATACACGCCAAATTAGCCGTGATGACTATTTAGAAATTTTGCACGAACAAGAGATTGCTGCAGAAGCTTGCACCGTGTCTGAAGTTGGTATTGTGATGCTGCAAAATTTGCACATTCCAGACTTGCCTGGTTTTGATGAAGGCATTTTTTCAGTACAGGACGAACATGCCCAACTGTGTGCAATGCTCTTGCCAAATTTAGATGGCAAAGTCGTGCTCGATGCCTGCGCAGCACCTGGGGGTAAAACAGCACATCTGCTTGAAAAATTTCAGCCTAAAAAATTGATAGCCTTAGATCAGGACGCCAAACGTCTATTACGTGTCAGCGAAAACCTAGAACGTCTGCAACTGAATCAAGAAACGCAAGTCGAAATTTTGGCTGCCGATGCAACCACATGGAACGCCAGTGAAGCAGTAGACTGTATTGTATTGGATGCACCGTGTTCTGCAATTGGAGTCTTGCGTCGCCATCCAGATATTCGTTTGCTGCGTCAATCTAGCGATATTCAGCAAACGGTGGCATTACAGCAACAGATTTTGCAGCAGATGTGGCAGCAACTCAAAGTTGGTGGCACCTTGCTTTACATTACCTGCTCGGTTTTAAAAGCCGAAAATGAACAGCAAATTCAGCAATTCTTTGCCGAACATCAAAATGCCAAAGAAGTCAAAATTGATGCAGATTGGGGCATTCCACAACTGTATGGACGCCAATTATTGCCACAACAAGGACGCGGGGATGGTTTTTATTATTGTCGTATTGAAAAAACCGCCTAAGCTATTTCTGTTTTAACGATTCTTCTCATTTAATAGCCTTTCCAAAAAAATAACCCTTGAATCAATCAAGGGTTATTTTAGTTAGCCAGTGCAATGCTTTACAGCATCGCACCCGTTTCAGCAAAATGCTTAGTCTTCGAGTTCATCTGGGTTTTTGATCAGGTGAATCATCGCCAAAACCAAACCACCCCAAAGTACCACTGTTGAAATAATCAACATCACCAATGCAGATGTATTCATCTTATTTCTCCGCTGCGTCGTGATCTTTTAAGCGGCTAAGCAATACCGCGCCAATAATAAAGAGCACCACGGTACCACCACCCACGGTGAGTAAAATGTGTAATGGATAACCACCATAGCCTTCTGCAAAAATAGATTTCAGGGTTAAGCCTAAAGCCACGAGCAATGAAAGCGGCGTCACGATGGTTAACAGGAAATTCCAGCCCCAACCCAATTTAATGCTTGAGTATTGGTTAACGTGTTGCTGCAATTCTTTGAGCAATGGACGACGGAACCAAGTCACCAAAATGATCGACAATAAACCACCACCAACAATACCAATGTTGTTGGCAAAGTAGTCAATGATGTCGACAAAAGTGATCGCGCTGTGGGTAGAGAATAAAATGGTTGAAACAATAGCTGAACCACCCGCAATGATGGTTACTGCACGCTTACGCGACCAACCCAGTTTGTCTTGGAACGCAGCAATGGGCACTTGCAGAATACTCACCATTGAGGTCACCCCTGCAACCGTCAATGAAGCGAAGAATAAGAAACCAAATAAATCGCCACCTGCACCCAAGCTTGAAATGATTTTCGGGAATGCAATAAAGGCTAAACCAATACCACCAGAAACCACTTCATCTACCGATGAACCTGCGCTGTACGCCATGAAACCAAGCGCAGCAAAAATACCAATACCCGCTAAAATTTCAAAAGATGAGTTTGCAAGTGCAACCACCAAGCCTGAACCAGTCAAGTTGGTTTTACGTTTTAGGTAAGATGAGTAGGTCAACATAATCCCGAAACCCACTGAAAGTGAGAAGAAGATATGACCAAAGGCAGCTAACCATACTTTATAGTTCGCCATCGCTTCCCAGTTAGGCGTAAAGAAAGCATTTAAGCCATCGACTGCACCCGGTAAACGTAAAGCTTGAACCACGAGAATAGAGAACAAAATCAGCAAAAGTGGTATAAAGATTTTATTTGACAGCTCAACCCCTTTTTTCACCCCGCCGTATAAAATGAACATCACCACCGTCCATACGATGACTAGACCAATAAATAAGGTTGGTACAAAACCAAAGGCTAAGCCTTCACCATTTTGTAAGTAGCTTGTGAAAAAGAATTTTTCAGTGTCTGTTCCCCATTGCTGACCAATGGAATAGAACATATAACTGCCTGCCCAAGACAATACGCTGGCATAGTAAATACCAATCAGCAAAGTCACCATCACCTGCCACCAGCCCAATGCTTCACTGTTCATGAGCTTTTTATAAGCGGTTGGTGGTGCTTTACGGTATTTATGTCCGACTGCATAGTCCAAAAACAGCAATGGCAAACCTGCGGCAAAGATCGCAATTAAATAAGGGATTAAAAATGCGCCGCCGCCATTTTCATAGGCAACATAAGGGAAACGCCAAATATTGCCCAACCCGACCGCAGAACCAATGGCTGCGATAATAAAGCCTGATCGCGCGGACCAACTCTCACGAGAATCTGTCATAGAACACCTAAACTTCAGGCTATTTTTTGCTGCTTGTTTTTTAATTCTGACCTTTTATATAAATAACTTGCTTTTTCATTAGCTTAAATTTACTTTATATAACGGTACTTTAGCGCACGCAAAAAATATCCTGCAAAAAATGAAAATCTGGGTGTTTGCTTTAGAGTCACACCTTTTGAGCATCAAATTCTAAAGGTCAAACAGCGAAATATTCGGAAAATCTTGCTTAAAGTCTTTGCCCAATATTGCGCTTTTGTATGGCTTAACAATACTCATTTTTGAACAATTTTTCTGTAAATTCTGCTTAGAAAGATGCTTTTTGTATGCATTTTTTTAATCAAACGTTCAAATTCCACTCCATTTTGACTTGATTTTTTAGTTATAAATCGTATAACTATTTGGAATGAAATTTTGATGCTATTTGAGTTATTTTAATTTTCATCTATTTTAGCAGCGCTGTAGCCTATTATTCACCGAACTACAGCACTGTAATCAATCATCTCAAAATTCAGAGTTAACTCATCCTTTCTCTTTATTTATAATGATGCATCATTAGATCAGATACTTAACGCTTAATTACCAATAAACGCTCTTCCTGCATATCCCGAATAGCAGATTGAATCCCTTCACGCCCTAAACCCGAATCTTTCACGCCACCATAAGGCATATTGTCCACACGGAACGATGGAATATCATTAATAATCACCCCACCAACTTGTAACTGATCCCATGCATACAGCATTTTTTCCAAGCTTTGTGTATAAATACCCGCCTGTAAACCAAAACGACTTTGGTTGATACGTGCAATCCCTTGCTCAAAAGATGAATATTTTTCCAAAATGGCAACAGGGCCAAAAACTTCATCTTTATAAACTTCCAAGTTTGGATCGACCTGTTCCAATAAAGTCGGTTCAAACATCACACCTTTCAGCTCGCCACCTGCCAATATTTTTGCGCCTTTTTTCACCGCTTTATCAATCCACTTTTTCAAGCGCTGCGCTTCAGCTTCCTTAATCATTGGCCCGACCAAAGTGCTGTCTAAATCAGGATCTGCCGCTTTAATTTTCTTGAGCTGGCTCACAAGTTTCTTTTTCAGTTCGGCATATACGTCAGCATGCACCAAAATACGTTGCACACTAATACACACCTGCCCAGCATGATTATACGCACCACCAATTAAGCGATGAATCAATGCATCATTCAATTCAGTATCGGGTTCAATCATCACTGCTGCATTGCCGCCCAACTCTAGCGTTACTTTTTTGCGTCCTGCGCGGGCTTTCATATCCCAACCCACCACATCTGAACCAGTAAAACTGAGCAGTTTAAAGCGGTCATCTGTCACTAAAACATCAGCTTGTTCACGCTCACAAGGCAATACCGAAAACGCACCTTTAGGTAAATCTGTTTCTGCCAACACTTCTGCAATTTTCAATGCTGAAATAGGCGTGGCACTGGCAGGTTTTAATACAAAAGGACAACCTGCGGCAATCGCAGGTGCAATTTTATGTGCAGTTAAATTCAACGGAAAATTAAAAGGACTAATCAAAGACACGGTACCAATGGGTACATGCTTAACCATCCCTTGATAATTCGCAGCAGCAGCCGTCACTGCCAACGGCAAAATACGCCCTTCATCTAGTTGTGACACCGCATCTGCCGCAATTTGGAAGGTATTAATTAAACGCTCGACTTCTGCCATCGCAGCCAAACGTGGTTTTCCACCTTCGGCAATTAAAATTTCGACCAATTCTTCACGCATGTTTTGAAAACGCTGCACACAATGCAACAGAATTTTTTGTTTTTGAAAGGGCTGTAATTTTGCCATTTCAGCTTCTGCTTTTACGGCTGCACGAATGGCCTTTTCAATACTTTTTTCATCGGCAAGTGCAACACGCGCATATACTTTTTGAGAATATTTATGCTGAACGGCTAACCATTGCCCTGTTTCTACGGCTTTATTGGCAAGATAGAGCGGATAATCGACAGGTGGATGGACATTTTGCATACTGAAATCCTCTATTTTTGGCGCGAATTAAGCTATATTTTTACAAGAATTTTGATTCTAGAAAATGTATGATGCGCTAAGTTGGACAATATTTCACATGATTTTTTGTCACGAGAACATACAACACCACACCATTCATCCCAAATGATGATGACAAAATACTAGAGTTTATATGCTTACATTACAACGTTTTGCTTTAGCATGCAGTTTAATTAGTTGTTCAGCGGTGCATGCCGATATTATTGGGGTAAAAGCCAGCGTAGATTATTGGAAATATAGCGCAGACTGGAATCAGGCTCAGTTATCACCAAACTTGGATGATGATTTTGCCTTACCCTTCAGTCTAGCAGTAGAGCATCCAGTACCATTTTTACCCAATGCTAAAATTAAACATGCCAATTTGCAGGCCGAAAGCGAGCAAAGCGCTGCTGGTGTAAAAATCAATCAACTAGATTTAGATTACTCAGACTTCATTTTATATTATGAAATTTTAGATAACATTGTTGCCGCAGATGTTGGATTTGGTGCCAAAGTACTTGAAGGCGACTTAAGATCGAATTTGTTTTCGACACAAGACGTCAGTGAAACTTTAGCTATGCTGTATGCAGAAGCAGCGGTCAAATTGCCATTTACAGGTTTAAGTGCCAAAGCTGAAGCTAACTATGCCAAAAATAGCGACAATGAAGTTCGTGATGCTCAGGCAGAAATTAAATATAACTTTATAGATGCCATTTTAGTCGATGTTGGTTTAAAAGCAGGTTATCGCATTTTAGATATTAAGCTCAATCAAGATTCCAATCAGGAAACTCAATTAGAGTTTAAAGGCCCATATTTAGGTTTAGAAGCACATTTCTAAATATTTGATATTTATATAAGTTTAAAACCCTTAAATTATTTTTTAAGGGTTTTTTTATTCTTCTTAAATTTTTCTTTTTTACATAAAAAAAACACCCCCAACATTTGTTGAGGGTGTTTGAATAATGAGCTGGCGATGACTTACTCTCACATGGGTAACCCCACACTACCATCAGCGCGAAGAGGTTTCACTTCTGAGTTCGGGAAGGGATCAGGTGGTTCACTCTTGCTATGGTCGCCAGCA
>NZ_VOYC01000014.1:0-112434 GCF_013420425.1 Acinetobacter sp. YH01007
CACCCAAATCTGTTCGTGCTGCGGTGAGATCACCTCAAGTAGTCCCAAAGGTAGTACAGATCTTGGAATAAGAGAATGGGAGTGCATGAGCTGTGGTACAGCTCATGATCGAGATATAAACTCAGCTTTAAACATTCTTGCGCTTGGGCATAAGCGTCTAGCTGTAGGAATCACCCTCTTTTAAGGGGGGGGAGGATGTCAAAACCTCAAAACCGAGCACATGATTTTACTGCATCGACCTCACCCTGAAAATGAAATCAAAGGTGGGGCATTGAAAGCTGTAAAGCAAGCACTCAAGCAGGAGGGTTTTTTATGAGCTATTTTAAATACAAAGGTTATCTGGGGACGATTGAACCAGACCTTGAAACAGGTGAGTTGTTTGGAAAATTGGCGTTCATTCGAGATCTTATTACTTATGAGGCTGAAACCTTAAAAACACTTGAGCAAGCTTTTCAGGAATCGGTAGATGGATATTTAGATTCTTGTGCAGAATTAGGGAAGAAACCTGATCAGCCATTCAAGGGAACATTTAATGTTCGTATCAGTCCTGAATTACATCGCAAAGCTGTTTTAGCTTCGGAGGAGAGTTCTTTGAATGCATTTGTGAGTGATGCAATTCAAGAGAAATTAATGCGCTTAGGTGTATGATTTTATCAATGCTATAAACTTTATTCTATATTCAATTTAAAGCATAGCGACCTATTGCTATACAGATCGCTATGTTTTTTTGTGTGAAAATTACTTCTTCTTACGTTTTAAGCGTTTCTTCGCCTGTTGTGCAGCAAGAGCCTCTAACGCCTCACGCAATTCTTCATCGCTAAAGGTGGTGATGTGTTGCAGCATCTGTAAAGTCACATCATCCAACACCAAATTGGCGTATTGTGCGACGTTTTTAAAGTTATCATCAAACACAATCGCATTGTCACTGTTGGTGCTGATATAACCTTGCTGAGTTAAGACTTTAATAAAGCTTTGGAACAAGGCTTTGTCAAAGAATTCAGGTGAGTTGAATTCATACAGCACCGACAAACGCTGACCGACCAAATGGCTGAGTTCTTCGACCTGACGTGCCGAAATATTGCCTGAGCCGCGTTGTGTAATCAGCGCCAGTGTCATGTAATAACGCTCTAAACTCTGCATTACAGGTGCAGCCAATACTACCAACTGGTTATGGTCTTCACTATTTGGTGCAGGTGAAATTAAGTTGCCTTCCGCATCTTCAGAAATCAATTTGGCCTGAATTAACGCTTCTACATAGGCACAAATCCGTTCTTTGAGTTCCTGATCTTGCCATTTCAAGAACAACTCAGCTTTCAGGAACGGATATAAAGTACGAATGACGTTGATTAAATCACCACGACGAATCGAACCATTATGTTTCACCAATGCTGCAATTAAAGATGGTAAGACAAAGGCATGCAAAATATTGTTGCGGAAGTAGGTGAGTAACACCGCCTGATGGTCTTCAATCGCGATAATATCGCCCAAAACGTGCTGCACTCGTTTAATCAGTTTGAGTTTTAAGCCGTAGGCAATAATTTCTTTACCTGATAATGGTGTGACTTGAGTGCGCTCATCATAAGGCAGGGCAGTGAGCAGATTACGGTAAGTGTCTAACTGCTTCACACAAATTTCTTCATCCAAGGTATGTTTTGGTGTTGCCAGTAAAATCAGCGATAACAAAGATACCGGGTTAATTACCGCAGCACGGTTAATGTTTTCCAAAATCGCATGTGCTGAAGTATTCACTGCATCTGACACTTGTGGTGGAATAGGATCATCATTTTTTTCAATGCTGATGTGTTCGGCATCGTGTTGTTTTAGAACATCATCTAAAAACACAGGTTCGCCAAAATTGACATGCACCTTGCCAAAAATCCGTTCAATCTTGCGCATGGTTTTTAAAATGCCCATTAGCGATTCAGATTCTTTTGGCTTGCCTTGCATTTCACCGACATAGGTTGAACCTTCCATCAGGCGTTCATAACCAATATAAGTTGGCACAAAAGCAATCGGTTTAGCACGACCACGCAAATGACTGTGAATGGTCATGGCGAGCATGCCTGTTTTTGGTGGCAACAAGCGGCCTGTACGTGAACGTCCACCTTCAATAAAGTATTCAAGCGGCGTGTTACGCGACAAAATACTGAATAAATATTCTTTAAAGACGGTTGTGTATAAGCCGTTGCCACGGAAAGTACGACGGATAAAAAACGCACCGCCACCACGAAGCAATTGACCTACAAATGGCATATTCAGGTTATCGCCCGCAGCAATGTACGGCACCATCATGCCGCGTTTGTAAATCACATAAGACAGCAATAAATAGTCGATATGACTGCGGTGACATGGGGTATAGATAATTTCATAGTCTTTGGCCAGTTCGCGCACGGTACTAAAATTATGCACTTCCACGCCATCGTACAATTGTGTCCATAAGCGGGTCAGTGCCATATCGGCAAAGCGTACCGCTGCATGAGAGTAGTCCGACACGATTTCATTTAAATAACCAATCGCACGACGCTCGGCTTCAATCACGCTAATTTTACTGCGTAAACTTTCACGACGAATGGCATCTTGCACATCGGGAGATTTAATCAGACTGAGCATGACATTGCGGCGGTCAGACAAGTCTGGGCCAAGTACGACTTCACGTTGTCCATCTAAGTAATTATTTAGAGTGTTAACAATAAAGGTCGCAGGCGACAGGTTCGGATGCTCAGTTTTGGCATGTTCAATTAAAGCGCGTAATGATTGTGGCTCGTGAAATTCCAAATAAGACTGACGACCATGCACCCCAATATTCATTAACTGCTTGACTGTGCCAGGCGTTGCCCACGTATCGGTAAACAGTAGTTTAAACCACGAATCCTCTTTGTCTGGAGAACGTCCCCACAACACGGTCACAGGTACCAATTCAATATCAAGTTCTGGGTGTTGTTCTAATTGTTCAATTAAAC
Organism: Acinetobacter sp. YH01007; assembly: GCF_013420425.1. Taxonomy (NCBI): domain Bacteria; kingdom Pseudomonadati; phylum Pseudomonadota; class Gammaproteobacteria; order Moraxellales; family Moraxellaceae; genus Acinetobacter; species Acinetobacter sp. YH01007. The sequence goes on from NZ_VOYC01000014.1 coordinate 2,961, forward strand.
GTAACAAGCGTGGCGGAAAAGCATAAGGTGGTGGATTGAGTAGGTTGTTCTCATCGTGATGCTGTAAAAACAGAATCGAGGCTTTTTCTTTATGTGAACCCATCACCAATGGATCAAGCGCAGGCGTGAGTTTTAAGCGACGTGTTTCGCCATCGACCACCAAGGCATTGCTGCGTGAGTGATTTTGCAATACGTAGCAAGTTATCTTGGTGCGAGTGGCATTTGAGTCTACACTTTGCGCATCCTTGACAGGGACTTCACCCAAAACATGCGGTGTCACCACAAGGTCAAGCAGCTTACCAGAAAGCTGACGATACATTTGACCAAAACCACGCTTGGACATATTCACTCCTACTTCATCACCTAAGTCCCTAGCCAGTAGGGAATTTATTTTGCGTCATTGTATCTAATAATCGCGCTGCATTTTTAGATAATTTGCATGAATATTGTTAGATTTTATCGTTAAAAATCGTATTTTTAGCAAAATTGATCGGCTAAGTTGTGACACAGCGGTCAGTCTTTGATGGGTAAAAGATGCAGAATCTATGGCAAAATAGCAGGCTTAAAATAGTCAGTTTATTTTGACGATCTATTTTTTCATCGACTTCGATCCCGCATCCCCAATTTCCGCCATACATAGGTTAACCTGAGTTCGATGAAATCCATTTAGCCTTTTAGCATATTTTGGAAAGTTGGCTTATTGGGATTCAAACAATAAACCACTACAGCAGCCATGATATTCACCATGAAGTTATTTACCGAACGATGACGTGAATGTTCAAGTTGATGTAAATTTTTTAATTGATCATTCACTGTTTCGATCAATCCTCTTCTGCAAAGCAATTGTTTTTCTTCTTCTGTTTGGATAGGTTTGTTTTTCATATTTCGACGTGATGGGGTCAATATTTTCAGTCCTCTTGCTGCTAAAGCTTCGGCTTTGGCTTTGCTCAAATAGCCTTTGTCTCCGAGTAGGATCCCTTTTAAATCTTGAGTTAAAGAGTCCAATAGAGCAACATCATGAACATTTCCAGATGTCAGTTTGAGTTTAATAATTTCCCCCAAATTATTGATAACCAAATGTAATTTAAAACCATAAAACCACCCCGTACTACTTTTTCCTCGACCAGCCAAACCTTTAAATACACGATGTCTTTTAATCCGAAGATTATGGCAAACCACCAATTTAGTGGAGTCAATGATACTGATTCCCATATCTTTTCCTTTCACTTGATGGAAGAAACTACTCAGCGCTTGCAAACAACGGGGCATGATTTCAATAAATCGGTTGTAGCTAAGCAGTTTAGGAAAAGCAGATTTCCAGAATGGAACGATCATTTGGCAATAAAAATATTTAAAGAATCTAAACCCAGATTGATGAAATAAAATGACAATGGTCATTGCTTCAGACAAGCTTAAAGCTGACTTTTTCAACCTAGTTTTTTGATCAGAAATTAAAGCTTTCTCTAAAGATTCATTAAATTTTTTGCAGAAATCATCCAAAATACAAAATAATTCGGTAATATGATCCATTGAAAAGCCTTGTTTTATAACATTTTGTCTTGAGAACCAATATGTTACAAATACAGGGCTTTTTTTCTACTCTTTTTTTATATCGAACTCAGGTTAGGTTAGTTATGAACGCACTCACACAAGAGCTGGTTGAACTTCTTTGTTTAGAAAAGTTAGAAGAAAATATCTACCGAGGTATCAGTCGTAACTTGGTGGGTAAACGTGTTTTTGGTGGACAGGTTTTGGGACAGGCTTTACGTGCTGCATCTTATACCACTGATCGTCCTGCGCACTCATTGCATGCCTATTTCTTGTTTGGTGGTGATGTCAACGCACCTATTATTTATGAAGTTGACCGTTTGCGTGATGGTAAAAGTTTTTCTAGCCGTCAAGTACGTGCCATTCAGCATGGGCGTACCATTTTTACTGCGATGGTGTCCTTTGCGCCGTTGGAAGACGGTCTGAATTATCAAATTTCAGAGCCAAACTATCCTGCAGCAGAAGCTTTAAAAAACGAAGCGGAACTCAAACAGCATATTGTCGAGTTTGTACCTGAAAATGTGCGTGCCAGTTTTATGCGTGATCGCTTGGTGGAGATTCGCCCGATTAATCCGAGCAATCCATTTTTACCGCAGCCTGAAGAACCTGCTTATGCACACTACATTCGTACCCATGACAGCATTTCACCAGAGGTGGATGAAGTGTCTTTGCATCAGGCAATTGCGGCATTTTATTCAGACTTCACGTTAATGACCACAGCACTGCGTCCGCATGGTTTGAGCTATTTATCACCAAGTTTGCAGTGTGCCAGTATTGACCATGCCATGTATTTCCATAAACCGTTCCGTGTGGATGACTGGATGCTGTACGACATGGAAGCCACCATTAGCACTAGTTCGCGTGGTTTGAACTTTGGGCGCATGTGGCAAAATGGTGAATTGGTGTGTAGCACCAGTCAGGAAGGCTTGATTCGTTTACGTGAAATCGAAACGCAATAAAATATAGCCTTTAAAATCTACATTCATCAGCCGACATTCATGTCGGCTTTTTTACATCCTGAAGCACGATCTGAACCTAATCAAAGTGCGCTAGAAAAATAATACTCGATTCAATTTCAGCCACATGGCATAGTCCACACATCACATTAAAAAACTCAATTGCGTATGAGCCTCAATACACAAATTCTAATTGCCGCAATTTTGGGTGTGGTGTTTGGTTTTATTCTGAATCTATTTCCAGACAGCACATTTTTTAGCGCCAGTTTGTATGGCATTGGTTTAATGAGCAGTATTTTTATTGGTTTACTGAAAATGCTGCTGATCCCACTAATTTTTAGCTCAATTGTGGTCGGTGTGTCGAACTTACAGGCTGTAGGGCAATTGAGTCGAGTCTGGAAAATTACGTTGGCGTGTTGTGTCACCACCACGACTTTGGCTTTAATTTTAGGTTTGGCGTGTGCGCATTTATTTGCAGTGGGTAAAGGCGTAGATATTGTGATGTTTCAAGATGCTATGGCGCAGCATCAAAGCCCAGACACGCTTACGCCGTCTTCGTTTTTTACCAATTTCATTCAAAACACCTTAATCAATCCGTTTAAAGCTTTTGCCGAGGGTAATGTTTTGGCAGTGGTGATATTTGCCTTATTGGTGGGTGTGGCGCTGGTCAAAGGCGGGGAGCACTTTAAAACGGTACGTAAACTCAGTCAGCAATTTTTTGAAATTATGATGTTGATGATTGGCTGGGTAATGAAACTGGCACCTTTGGGGATTTTTGCTTTATTGGCTAAGTTGGTTGCAACCGAAGATATTTCAGTCCTGAGTCGTTTGGCAGAGTTTGCTGCAGTGGTCACGGGCACCACGATTTTTCATGGTGTGGTGGTCTTGCCTTTGCTGTTGTGGATATTTGGCAAAATGGATCCGATCACCTTTTTTAAAGGCACACGTGCTGCCTTAATTACGGCTTTTGCCACCAGTTCCAGTTCTGCCACTATGCCACTTTCGATGAAATGTGCGCAGGAAAATTTAGGTGTGCGTCCGCAAACTGCAGGCTTTGTGATCCCGTTAGGTACACAACTGAATATGGATGGAACGGCATTGTATGAAGCTGCAGCGGCTTTGTTTGTTGCCAATTTAATGGGGCTGGATTTAAGTTTAGGACAGCAATTAATTGTCTGTGCCACAGCCATGATCGCTTCTTTGGGCGCGCCTGGTATTCCAAGCGCAGGTATGGTGACGATGATTATGGTATTACAATCGGTGGGCTTGCCTGCAGAAGCGATTGCGATTTTATTGCCGATCGACCGTTTGTTGGATACTGTGCGTACTGTGGTCAATGTGCAGGGCGATATGATGATTAGTGTGGTGGTCGATCGGCATACTCGTGATGACCCTGCACTGCATTCCTGATAATGGGTTTAAAATCGAATCAAGTTTTCAGCATCATCCTGTTTTATTGTGCTATGCAAAGACATGAGCCAAAGCAGATTAATCCCAACATGGGCTGTAGGCCACTTCCCAAATATGACCATCTAAGTCCTGAAAATAACCTGCATAACCGCCGTAAAAGGTGCTCTGTGCAGGTTTTAAAATTTTCGCACCTGCATTTTTTGCTTGTTTCAATACCTGATCGACCTCGAGTGGGCTATGTACATTATGTCCTAAAGTGATTTGTGCAGCACTGCTGGCTGTACCTGTTAAGCCTGTATCTTGTTGTAAACTTTGTTTAGACCATAAAGCCAGTTTTAAGCCTGCTTGCAGTTCAAAAAAGACCACCGCACCTTGTTCAAATTCCTGTCCAATAATGCCTTCAGTTACAAGTCCTAAGCCGTCGCGGTAAAAATCGAGTGCACGTTGTAAATCTTCTACCGCTAAGGTAATCACTGAAATGTGTGCCTGCATGTTTGATCTCCTTATCTTATGTAATTGTTTAAGCGTTTAATTGTTATGATCTTGACAGTAGGGCATTTCTGGCTGCGTTGTAAAGTGCAACTTTGGTGGAGAGGGAGATTGTGATTACGGCGTAAAACTGAAAGTGGACATGCAAATAAAAAGTCCTATTCGAGATTGAGCGAATAGGACTTTATGTTATAGACCAATAGTCAGTAATTTAACGGACTATTTGGTTTCGGTATCAGATGCGGTTAAATAGTCAGTTTCTAAAAATTCAGGCTGATCAACATCAACATCAACATCAACATCAACATCAACATCAACATCAACATCAACATCAACATCAACATCAACATCATCGCCAGTCGCTTCTGGAATGCTGTCTAAATCAAATTGATGCGCTTGTTCTAAGGTAAAGTTCAAACGTCCGCCCATCACACTCGCAAGTTCTTCCAAACCTTGCTTATTGAGTGATGAAAACAATTGAATCGAGAAATCTAGTTTCATCTTTTTCAACTGCTGTTTGACTTCAAGCAATACTTTATTGGCAGGGCCGCGGTTGAGTTTGTCCGATTTGGTGAGCAATACATGCACGAACAATTTACGCGAATACGCCCATTCCAGCATCATCACATCAAAGTGCTGTAAGGGATGGCGAATATCCATCAGTAACACCAAGCCTTGTAAACTTTTACGATGAATCAAATAATTTTCGAGTTCTTTTTGCCACACAATTTTCATGGCTTCAGGTACGGCTGCATAACCATAACCGGGTAAATCGACCAAACGCTGTTCGGGGTTGCCCAAACTAAAGAAGTTGATCATTTGAGTACGACCCGGTTTTTTAGAAGCACGTGCCAATTGTTTTTGATTGGTTAAAGCATTAATTGCACTGGACTTACCTGCGTTGGAGCGTCCTGCAAAAGCCACTTCGTAGCCAGTATCTTCTACACATAAATTCAGTTTAGGCGCACTCATTAAAAACTCGGCTTTACGCAGCCAGTTTAAGGCGCGAACAGAGTATTCAGTAATGGCAGGGTCTACTTTTTTCTCGTAGCTAATTTTCTGCCGTGGCTGTGCTGCTGCCTTACTGTTTTTCGATTTTCCTCTGCTATGGTGCATAACTTAACTTCAATTCATGGTCTACAAACAGGCATTATAAAGCAAGTCATACAGGCAAGCGACCTTTGCGCCCTGAATGCCCGAAAAAAGCAACATCTAGGATGATATTGCTTTGACCGTTTAAGTTACTTTAAAGATGAATCAGCGGGATTGGAGATTGTGTACTGAACTGTAAATTGGGTACAGGCTGTAGCACTTCACCCAAGCTGTATTGATCTAAGCTTTGATAAAACTGTTCCATTGCCTGATTGAGAATGCCTTTTAGTCCACATTGCGCACGCAGCACGCAGGGCGGGGTATTACACTCTACAATTTGATTTTCACCTTGCAGGATTCTCACCACATGACCTAAACGCAAAGGCAATGCTTCAGGATGCAAGCGAATCCCGCCACCTTTACCACGAGTGGTAATTAGCCATCCTTGCTTACCCATAAAGTGAACGATTTTTACCAGATGGTTCTGGGAAACATGCAAATCCTGTGCAATTTCCGCAATGGTATAGGGTACATCTCGAGGACGCGAGATATACATTAAAATACGCAGCGCATAGTCGGTGAATTTATTTAATTGCATGATCGCACAGATGTTTTTTTAAATACAAATAAATTAAGGCTAGTCTAGCATAACTAGACTAGCCTTACCTATTAGCTTTTAACGCTTTAGATTAGTGGCGAACACCACCTGTACCAAACGCTTCGCTATGGATTTGCTCATCTTTGATGCCACGCGCAAGTAAAGCTTTGCGCTGTTCTGCCATGAATGGCATTGGACCACATAAGTAGTAATCTGCATCGGCTGGTAACAGCGCTGCATCTACAGTGCTGAGGTCTAAACGACCAGCAACATCGTAATCTTGACCCAGTACATCACCTTCGTTCGGGAACTCATACGCAGTCAACGTATGAATACGTGGACATTTCGCAGTTAAGTCTTGAAGATGCTGTTTCATCGCATGCACTTGTTTGCTACGACATGCGTGAATGAATGTCACAGGTTGTGGTACATCTAAAGTCACTAATTGATTCAACATCGCAATCATTGGTGTTAAGCCTACGCCACCACTAATGAAGACATTACGTTTGTTGCTGTCGATGAGGAAGAAGTTACCTGTTGGTGCAGATACTTCAACTTCAGAATCTTCTGGTAATTGGTGCAATACGTTCGATACCCAACCTGCAACTTTATCTGCACCATTGCCTGGCTCACGTTTTACAGAAATGCGTAAGTAATCTTGTTGTGGGCTAGTCGATAGTGTGTATTGACGTGGTTGCTTCAAGCCAAGTTCAGGAACAAATACACGTACTGAAATATATTGACCTGCTTCGTATTTTGGTAAATCGCCGCCATCTACTGGCTCAAAGTAGATTGAAGTGATTTCGTCACTTTCTACAACTTTCTTGGCAATTTTGAAATTACGCCAGCCTAACCAGCTGCCTTTAGTTTGTTCGTGTTGTTCGTAGATTGCACGTTCAGCATTAATAAACACTTCTGCTAACTGACCATAAGCAGCTGCCCATGCATCAATTAGAGGATCTTCCATTGAAATATTTAATACTTCGCTAATAGAGTGAAGTAGGTTTTCGCCCACAATATTATAGTCAGGTGCTTGAATGTTTAAGCTCACGTGTTTGTGGGCAATCAATTCAATCACAGGCGCAAGCACAGAAGGATCTTCAATGTTTTCAGCATAAGCCAATACAGCACCTGCAAGCGCTTGAGCCTGCGCACCACTACGTTGGTGACCCATGTTAAAGGTTTCTTTTAGATCAGGATTATTCCCCAACATGCGGTTATAGAAATAACCAGTCAGTGCGACACCATTTTCACGGAGTACAGGAACAGTTGCTTTTACAAGGTCAATTTGCTGTGGAGTCATGTTCGATCTCTCATGGCTGTTATTTATAAGATGTATTCAAAATACATCTTATAAATAAGGATTGCAAACATTTTTTTGTGAAACCTTAAAAAAAATATGGATTATAAAAATATCCCATTATTTTTAAAGTTTTTATGGGGTTTGTAGATGTGACAGCGAGAGGTTTGTAAGTGTTCATTTAGGTTTTGGATGGTGCATCCATGAATGAAATCTATACAAACCTCATCGTTTATAACATGCTATTTCTTACCAAATAATGACCCTAACAAACCTCGTACAATTTTCTGCCCTGTAGAACCGCCTAAGCTGCGTGCTGCGCTTTTGGCAAAGGTACCCACAATATCCTGAGTCAGTTTTTCACGCTGTTTGGCAGCGCGTTCTGCTTCTTTTTGCTGTTCGCGGGCTAGACGTTCTTGCTCGCGCGCTTGTTGTTTGGCCAGTGCCTCGGCCTCTTTAGCCTCTTGCTTGGCGCGAGCTTCAGCTTCTTTGGCTTCAATTTTAGCTTGTTCTGCTGCTGCCGTTTGTTGCTGACGTTGTTCAACTTTTTGTTGCAGCATTTCATAAGCACTTTCACGATCTAGCTGCTGCTCATAAACACCTGCAATAACACTTTGGCTGATACAGGCTTGACGTTCTTCTGTGCTAATTGGGCTAAACGATGAGTAGGGTGGCATTACCCAAGCACGTTCTACAATTTGTGGTGTGCCTTGTTCATCTAAGCAACTAATTAAGGCTTCACCTACCGCAAGTTCGGTAATGGCTTGTTCAACTTTAAAGTCTGGGTTGGCACGGAATGTATCTGCGGCAGTTTTTACTGCTTTTTGGTCTTTGGGTGTAAAAGCACGTAAGGCATGCTGAACACGGTTACCCAATTGTCCCAATACGCTTTCAGGCAAGTCCAGCGGGTTTTGGGTCACAAAATAAATCCCCACGCCTTTAGAGCGAATTAAGCGTACCACTTGTTCAATTTTTTCTTGTAGCGCGCTGCTGGCATTGTCAAATAACAAGTGTGCTTCATCAAAAAAGAACACCAGTTTTGGCTTGTCCATATCGCCCACTTCAGGCAATTGTTCAAACAGTTCTGATAACATCCATAATAAAAAGGTGGCGTACAGTTTTGGCGTGTTCATGAGTTTGTCTGCAGCCAAAACATTAATATTGCCGCGTCCCTGACTGTCAGTTTGAATAAAATCCAAAATATCCAAACTTGGTTCACCAAAGAATTTATCACCGCCCTGATCGGCTAAAGCCAGTAAATTACGCTGAATCGCACCCAAACTGGCCGGAGAAAGATTGCCATACTCGGCTTTAAATTCACTGGCATGCTCGCTGACATAGGTCAGCATGGCTTTTAAATCCTTAAAATCAATCAGCAATAAGCCCTGATCATCGGCAATACGGAATACCGCAGACAACACGCCTTCTTGGGTATCATTCAAGTTCAGCATTTGCGCCAATAATAACGGGCCAATTTCAGAAATGGTGGTACGAATTGGATGACCCTGTTCGGCAAATAAATCCCAAAACACCACAGGAGATGCTGCAAACGGAATGCTTTCGATACCTAAGCTCTGAATACGTGCATCGAACTTTGGACTGATGCTACCTGCTTTGGCTAGACTGGAAACATCGCCTTTGGCATCGGCCAGAAAGACTGGGACACCAATGCGGGAAAAACTTTCTGCCAGTACCTTTAATGTTACGGTCTTGCCGGTACCTGTTGCCCCAGCAATCAGGCCATGACGGTTGGCAAGCTGAGAATGCAGCACGATATCCTGTGTGGTATCGGCGGTTTTTTTAGCAATAACGATTGGTGTATTCATTGACTTGAAAACCTCTATATAAATTTTTGTCTTTTGGAATACTTAAATTTCCCTTATGCACGGATTCGTGATTTAAGCCTCTTTTTTGGTTTATTGTGTTACATGTTAAGGTATTTTTACTTTATTGTTGAAATTGTATCCATTTTTTTTGTAATATTCACCATTCATTTTATTTTTAATAACATTATGAAAAATAAAATTTTAATTTAATAGCTTTTATTAAATAGTTTGAAAACGGTTAGAGGGTATAAATGAAACTTAACAAACAATTATTAGCAATGTTAGTGGGAACATCTGTATTTTTAACGGCATGTGGTGGTGATTCAGATAGCTCAATATCTACAAAGCCTACTGATCCAGTTCCACCAGAACAGCCAGACGAAACGCTTACTACTATTCAAGATGTTGCAACTGTAGTAAGTGAAAAGGCAAATATTGCAGTTTTTGGTGCAGTGAATCCTAAATATTTTACAGAGACAGCATTAACATCAGGTCAGACTGTTTTATTGTTAGATGATAATGTGACAAAAGCAGCTGGATTTGCTTCACAGGTTGATTTAACTGCTTCATCGGCACAGAATCAAGCGAAAGTGAGATCCGTTGTATTAAATCAAAATTTAGATGAATTTAGTAAATTCTATTTAGCTGCATTTACTGATGCTCTTATCCAGCAAAATGCAAAAGTCAATATTTTAACTAATCGTGTATCTACGAATGCTCAAGGTGAAGTGGTTAATGTAATCTTGGATATTGATTTTTCTAATGCCAATGAACTGACTAAAGTTCGTGATCTGTTGTTATCTGTATTAAATTCAAATTCATCTGTTACTACTCCTGTAGCCGTACAAGCAAGTGATAAAAAATTACGTCTCAATCTATCTTTTTGGCTTGCAAACCAATTAGGTTATATTTGGGGAAATACTTACGTAGCGAGTAATAGTGATCAAGTTAACCAAGTATATGGTGATTTGAATATTGCTAGTGCTTTAAGTAGCAATGCGGTTATTGAAGTGGCTACAGTAAAAGAAACTTTTACTCAAACAACACAATCTGCAAATGCGGTTGACATTTTATGGAATATTGATTCTTCAGGTTCAATGTCTGAAGAACAGCGTAACTTGGCTAATGGTGCTGCACAGTTCTTTAAATCATTGAATCAAGCAGGTGTAGATTATCGTTTAGCAGTGAATACGCAGGATGCGTACGCATGTAAGTCGCTTAGAACTTTAAAAGATAAAACGACTAATTTTATTGATAGAAATACACCTGATGCAGAGCAAGAGTGGGCAACCTTGGCTCAACCTGGAACTTATGGTTCAGCTACTGAAACAGGTTTTTACTGCGTTCGTGAAGCAGATTTGACTGGTTTTGACCGTCCAAACGTGAAGAATTTAGTGGTGTTTGTTTCAGATGAGCCTGAAAATGAAACATATTGGCAGTCCAGTCCAGTATATAGTAACTATACACGACGAGATTTTAATGATTATAAAAATTATTTCTTGTCTACAAACACTACCTACTTTTCGATTGTAGGTACATCTGATCATATTCGTCCAACTTTTGCAGATCCTACAATTTCTTGGAGTACACCAGGATTCGAATGTAATGGTCAAGGTGGATCAGCAGAGGGCGGTGGTCATTTTAAAGAGATTGCACGGTTGACTGGTGGGGCTTCTGCTTCAATTTGTGCGGATGCCACAAGCTGGAATGTAGTATTTGATGACATTATTCGTGTAGCAACCGGTCTTGCAAGTCAGTTTAGTTTAAAACAGGTACCAGTACCTTCAACTGTTAAAGTGACAGTAAATGGTCAAAATGTTGCGCGTGATACAACACATCGACAAGGCTTTGATCTAGTTTATAGTAATTCTGGCGTAAGTTTAGTGTTCTATGGAACAGCTTTACCAAAAGCAGGTGAGACTGTTTCAGTAAGCTATGATTACTTTAAGTAAAGCGAAACAATAATGTAAAAAATTGGGCAAATTGCCCAATTTTTTATGTCGATATTTAAGCTAAGACTTTTAAAGCTTGTTGAATATCCTGAATCAGATCTTCCGGATGTTCCAGACCAATACAGAAACGAACCAGAAAACCCTCCTTCAAATGTGAATGTTCAAGCACACGCATTTCTTTTAAGTTATATAGCATGACCAGACTGACAGGACCACCCCAGCTAAAGCCAAGCTTAAACAGTTTTAAGCTGTCACAGAAATTGCGAATATCTTGCAACTTGTAGTTATTGTCAAAAATCACGCTGACCAAACCTGCGCTGTGTCCATCGCGGCAAATTTCTTTCCAATACGCATGCCCCGCAGATGTGGCATCGGCAGGGTGCAACACCTGAGCAAATTGTGGTTGTAGTTTCAGCCAGTTGAGTAATTCAATTGTGCTTTTTGCTTGGTGCTCATAACGTAGTTGCATCGAAGCCAAACTGCGTTGTACTTGCGCGACATCATCCCCCGATACGCAAATACCTTGAATGGCATGCATACGAAACAGTTGATGATGTAAGTGTTGATCACGGGTCACGACAGACCCCATTAAAATGTCACCACCACCACTTGGGTATTTGGTCAGGGCATGCACGGTCATATCGACACTTAAATGTTCATTGCCAAAATCAAAAGCATTAAAGGCAAGACCTGCACCCCAGGTATTGTCCAGTGCAGTCAGAATGTTATGGGCTTGGGCTTTTTTTACCAGACCAATTAAGTCCGGAAACTCCAGTGTCACCGAACCAGCCGCTTCGAGCCATAACAGTTTGGCTTTATCGCTTGGGCTAAAGCTTTCTACCTCCAACGGGTTATAGACCTTGACGGCAATGCCATAACGCTGCTGCAGATTACGCAGATGCTCCATATTCGGACCATAAATATTGTCCGGAACCCAGACCTCATCACCCTGGCTTAACAAGCAGGAATTGACCAGATTAATCGCAGAGAGGCCGCTCGGCGCCAGCAGGTGATACAGACCGCCTTCGATCTGCGCGATGTGATCACCTAACGTAAAGGTCGTCGGTGTGCCATGTGTGCCATAGCTATAATCATAAGCATCAGTCCAGTGTCGATTAAACAGTGCATCTGTGTTTTCAAAGATAATGGTCGATGCACGAAATAGGGGAGGCTGTACCGTTTGAATATATTGTGGGGCACGTCTTGGTGCATGAATTAAAGCAGTTTGAGCATTTTTCTTCACAGGTTCACTCAGAAAATAAGCAAATATTGAGTTTAGCTTAAGAGAAATACTGGCTTTAGGCTATAAAAAGCTGCACTACAAGACATGCCTTGAACTTGGCGCTATTTTTGCAGAAGCTGAAGTATAGAAAATACAAAGGATGATCCAGATGAAAGCACCACTAAGCGTGCATTATTTTCAGCATAGTGCAGGTGAAGGTTTTGGAAGTTGCTATGACTATTTAAAGCAGATGGGGGCGCATATCACTGCAACCGAATTTTTTGCTTTACCGCCTGAGCAAAATATTGAAATTGAAGCCTTACCCAAAGTTGAAGATATTGACCTGTTAATTGTGATGGGCGGTGCCATGAGTGTAAATGATGAAGTACATTATCCATGGTTAAAAACAGAAAAACGCTGGATTAGGCGTTATTTGGCGATGGGTAAACCTGCAATCGGTTTGTGTTTAGGTGGGCAGATGATTGCCAATGCGTTGGGTGCAGCAGTGAGTCCTAATCCTGAACAGGAGCGCGGTTGGCATCCTGTCTATAAAGTCGAAAATATACCAGAAAGCTGTTTCCAAATGCCTGATCAAATCTCAGTGATGCAGTGGCATGGCGAAACTTTTGAATTACCTAAGGGCGCGGTAAGACTTGCCAGTAATGCCGCTTGCACCAATCAACTGTATCAAATTGGGAAAAACGTACTAGGATTTCAGTTCCATCCAGAAATTACCCCACGGGCTTTGCAGTTGTTTTTGGACAATGCTGAAATGAAACCTGCATTTTCAGGCATGTATGTACAACCCGCGCATGAATTAAAACAGATGTCTGCAGCACAATTTCAGGCAGGCAACCAATTAATGAATCGTGCAATAGATTATGTTTTAGCACAAAGCAAACTAAGGGAATAAAGTCATGGATTGTGGAGTGAACACAAAAAATGAAAGTTAGTCATGGTGAGGATGATTTGCGCTGTCAAGGTAGAGGAAATGGTCAAAAAGCAGATTACCTACATTTACACTCAATAATTGGATAGGAATGCTGCCTAACTCATATATAAAGTGCTAATCGTATATTTTAAAAAGAGAAATCGGCAGAGCGTGAAAAATAAAGCAATAAAGCCAAAAAGAGATTTGCTTATGCATTAAACAATCGTTATAATGGGCGACCCTTTATGCAAGGGGGTTAACTGCGAAGAAAGTAGTTAACATCGTGACAGTCGTGGCATCGATCATGACCTTAGTGATAATTCACTGCCTTTGACACTTGCCTTAAATTAGTGGGGTGAGATGCGTCAAGGGTGATTCTTTATATATTTGGCTTGGAGTTAACTGGTATGTCTAACCAGAGAATTCGTATCCGTTTGAAGTCTTTTGATCATCGTCTGATCGATCAATCTGCTCAAGAAATCGTAGAAACCGCTAAGCGTACTGGCGCACAAGTTTGTGGTCCAATCCCGATGCCAACTCGCATCGAACGCTTCAACGTTTTAACATCACCACACGTAAACAAAGATGCGCGCGACCAGTATGAAATCCGTACTTACAAGCGTTTGATCGACATCGTTCAACCTACAGATAAAACTGTTGATGCGTTGATGAAATTAGATCTAGCAGCTGGTGTTGATGTTCAGATTGCATTGGGTTAAGGCTTTCGGTTAATTAACACTCTAAGTTAATTAGGCCGCTTTTTTAGAGGTTTATGCACATGGCTATTGGTTTAGTCGGTCGCAAGTGCGGTATGACCCGTATCTTTACAGATGCTGGTGTTTCTGTACCTGTTACAGTGATTGAGGTTGATCCTAACCGCATCACTCAAATCAAAACGCTTGAAACAGATGGTTATCAAGCAATTCAGGTTACTACTGGTGAACGTCGCGAATCTCGCGTAACTAACGCTCAGAAAGGTCACTTCGCTAAAGCGGGTGTTGCTGCTGGTCGTTTAGTTCAAGAATTCCGTGCTACAGAAGCTGACCTTGAAGGTCGTGAAGTTGGCGGAACTATCGGTGTAGATTTGTTCACAGTAGGTCAGATCGTTGACGTAACTGGTCAGTCTAAAGGTAAGGGTTTCCAGGGTGGTGTTAAGCGTTGGAACTTCCGTACTCAAGACGCTACTCACGGTAACTCTGTTTCTCACCGTGTTCTAGGTTCTACAGGTCAAAACCAGACTCCTGGTCGCGTATTCAAAGGCAAAAAAATGGCTGGCCATTTAGGTGCTGAACGCGTAACTGTACAGGGTCTTGAAATTGTATCTATCGACACAGAGCGTTCAGTTCTTGTTGTTAAAGGTGCGATTCCTGGTGCGACTGGTGGTGACGTAACTGTACGTCCTACGATCAAGGCTTGAGGGGAAATAACGTGAATTTAAATACTGTTTCCGGCTCTGCTGTTGAGTTATCTGAAGTTGCGTTCGGTCGTGAATTCAATGAAGCACTTGTACACCAAGTTGTTACAGCTTACTTAGCTGGTGGTCGTCAAGGCTCTAAAGCTCAGAAATCACGTGCAGACGTTGCTGGCGGTGGTAAAAAACCATTCCGTCAAAAAGGTACTGGCCGCGCTCGTGCTGGTTCTATTCGTAGCCCAATCTGGGTTGGTGGTGGTAAAACTTTTGCTGCTCGTCCACAAGATTGGTCTCAAAAAGTTAACCGCAAAATGTACCGCGGTGCAATGCAATGTATCTTAGCTGAACTTGTTCGCCAAGATCGTCTTGTATTGGTTGAAGAGTTTGCTGTTGAAGCTCCTAAAACTAAAGAGTTGCTTGCAAAACTTAACGACTTGAATGCAACTCGCGCATTGATCGTAACTGAAGCTGTAGATGAGAATCTATATCTTGCAGCGCGTAACCTTCCACACGTTGATGTGGTTGATGCTACTGCAATCGATCCTGTTAGCTTGATCGCGTTCGACAAAGTTGTAATGTCTGTTGCTGCTGCTAAGAAAATTGAGGTAGAACTCGGATGAACAACGAACGTTTATATCAAGTCCTACAAGGACCTGTATTTTCAGAAAAAGCACAAGTTTTAGGCGAAACTGCTGGTGTTCAAGTATTCAAAGTTGCATTAAATGCAAACAAACTTGAAATCAAAAAAGCAGTTGAGCAATTATTTGGTGTGGAAGTTGTTAAAGTTAACACGACTATCACTAAAGGTAAGACTAAGCGCTTTGGTCGTACATTAGGACGCCGTTCTGATGTTAAAAAAGCATACGTCACCCTGAAAGCTGGCCAAGATGTTGAAATGGCTGACTTGGGCGATACCGCTGAAAGCGCAGCGGAATAAGGACGAAATTTATGCCGATTCAAAAATGTAAGCCAACGTCTCCAGGACGTCGCTTTGTAGAGAAAGTCGTTCACGACCATCTTCACAAAGGTGCGCCTTATGCGCCGTTGGTAGAAGCTAAAAAACGTACTGGTGGTCGTAACAACAACGGTCACATTACTACACGTCACGTTGGTGGTGGTCATAAGCAACACTACCGTATCGTAGACTTCAAACGTAACAAAGATGGCATTCCTGCTGTTGTAGAGCGTATTGAATACGATCCAAACCGTACTGCACACATCGCATTGTTGAAGTATGCTGACGGTGAACGTCGTTATATTATTGCGCCTAAAGGTTTACGTGCTGGTGATCAAGTTCAATCTGGTAACGATGCTCCAATCCGCCCAGGTAACTGCTTGCCACTTCGTAACATGCCAATCGGTGCTACTCTTCACAACATCGAACTTAAAATCGGTAAAGGTGCTCAATTAGCGCGTTCTGCTGGTACTTCAGTTCAATTGTTGGGTCGTGACGGTTCATACGCTATCGTTCGTCTACGTTCAGGCGAAATGCGTAAAGTGCACGTTGAATGTCGCGCTGTGTTAGGTGAAGTATCTAACTCAGAAAGCAACCTTCGTTCACTTGGTAAAGCAGGTGCTTCGCGCTGGCGTGGTGTTCGTCCTACCGTTCGTGGTATGGCAATGAACCCGGTTGATCACCCGCACGGTGGTGGTGAAGGGCGTACTAAAGGTATCCAACCTGTAAGCCCATGGGGTCAAAAAGCTAAAGGGTACAAGACACGTACCAACAAGCGTACGACTAAGATGATTATTCGCGACCGTCGCGTTAAGTAACAAGTAAAGGAATCTGACAATGCCTCGTTCTCTGAAAAAAGGCCCATTCGTCGATGCGCACTTGTTCGCTAAGGTTGAAGCGGCAATCGCGGCTAATAACCGTAAGCCGATCAAAACTTGGTCGCGTCGTTCGATGATCCTCCCAGATTTTGTTGGTTTAACAATTTCTGTTCACAATGGTCGTAACCATGTTCCAGTGATTATCTCTGAACACATGGTTGGTCATAAACTCGGTGAATTCGCGCCAACTCGTACCTATCGTGGTCACGGTGTTGACAAGAAGTCTAAACGTTAATAGGTGCTATGATGGAAGTAACTGCTAAATTACGCGGTGCCGCTATCTCGGCACAAAAAGCACGTTTGGTTGCAGATCTTATCCGCGGCAAATCTGTTGCGCATGCACTTAACATTTTAAACTTCAGCAACAAAAAAGCTGCTGTTTTAGTTAAGAAAGCATTGGAATCTGCAATTGCAAATGCTGAACACAATAACAGTTTAGATGTAGACGACCTTAAAGTATCTACGATTTACGTTGATGAAGGCATGAGCCTTAAACGTATTATGCCACGTGCTAAAGGCCGTGCAGATCGTATTACTAAGCGTACTTGTCACATCACCGTTAAGGTAGGGGTTTGATATGGGTCAGAAGGTTCATCCAATCGGTATCCGCCTAGGTGTTGTGAAACGTCATAACGCTAACTGGTATGCGAATCCGAAACAATACGCTGAATACTTGCTTAAAGACCTTCAAGTTCGTGAGTTTTTAACTAAAAAACTTAAGAACGCAATGGTAAGCAATATTCTTATCGAACGTCCAACAGGTGCTGCTAAAGTAACAATTAGCACTGCGCGTCCTGGTATCGTAATCGGTAAAAAAGGCGAAGACATTGAGAAATTACAACGCGAATTAACATCTATTATGGGTGTTCCTGCGCAAGTAAGCATCAACGAAATTGACCGTCCAGACTTAGATGCACGTTTAGTTGCTGAAGCAATCGCTTCTCAATTAGAAAAGCGTGTAATGTTCCGTCGTGCTATGAAGCGTGCGGTACAGAACTCTATGCGTGCTGGTGCTAAAGGTATCAAAGTTGAAGTTTCTGGTCGTTTAGGTGGTGCAGAGATTGCACGTACTGAATGGTATCGTGAAGGTCGTGTACCTTTGCATACACTTCGTGCGGACATCGACTATGCGACTATGCGTGCTGAAACTACTTACGGTACGATTGGCGTTAAAGTTTGGGTATTCCGTGGTGAAATTTTGGGTGGCATGAAACAAGTCATGAACCCAGCACCTGCTGAAGAACGTCCAGCTAAACGCGGTCGCGGTCGTGGTGAAGGTCAAGAGCGTCGTGGTCGTCGCAATGATCGTTCTGCTGAAAAAGGAGAATAATCCATGTTGCAACCTAAACGTACTAAATTCCGTAAGGTGCAAAAAGGCCGTAACACTGGCTTAGCGCACCGTGGTAGCTCAGTATCTTTCGGTACTATCGCTCTTAAATCAGTTGAACGTGGTCAAATGACTGCGCGTCAAATTGAAGCGGCACGTCGTACAATCAGCCGTCGTATTAAGCGTGGTGGTAAGATCTTTATCCGTGTATTCCCAGACAAACCAATTACTTCTAAGCCTCTTGAAGTGCGTATGGGTAAAGGTAAAGGTTCTGTGGAATATTGGGTTTGTCAAATCAAACCAGGTAAAGTCTTGTACGAAATTGATGGTGTGAACGAAGAATTGGCACGTGAAGCATTTACGCTTGCTGCTGCTAAACTTCCGTTTAAAACCACTATCGTGACTCGGACGGTAATGTAATGAAAACTAAAGATCTACGTGAAAAGTCGGTAGAAGAGTTGACAGCTTTGCTTGATGAGCAACAGCTTAACCAATTCCGTCTTCGTATGGCGAAAGCAACTGGTCAATTGGGTAAATCGCATGAAGTTGCGCTTACTCGTAAAACTATTGCACGCATCAAGACCCTCCTTACCGAAAAACAGGGGAACGGGCAATGAGTCAAAATACAGTCCGCACGTTAACTGGCAAAGTTGTAAGCGACAAAATGGAAAAATCTATTGTTGTCCTTATTGAACGCCAAGTTCAACACCCGTTGTATGGCAAATTGATTCGCCGTTCAACCAAATTACACGCTCATGATGAGAACAATACAGCCAAGATTGGTGATGTTGTAACCATCAAAGAAAGCCGCCCAATGTCTAAAACTAAGTCATGGACTTTAGTTGAAGTTGTTGAAGCTGCTGCTGAGTAATTAACGTTCTTGTTGCATCATCGGTCAATTTCGAGTACTCTTTGAGCCTTTCGAAATTGTGACCGGTGATGCTCGGTTTTGGAGTAGGGCAATGATTCAAACCGAAACGATGCTTGACGTAGCTGACAACAGTGGTGCTCGCCGCGTACAATGTATTAAAGTACTAGGTGGTTCACATCGTCGTTATGCTTCTGTTGGCGACATTATTAAAGTTACTGTAAAAGAAGCTATTCCACGCGCACGTGTTAAAAAAGGTGACGTGATGAATGCTGTTGTTGTACGTACAAAGTTCGGTATTCGTCGTCCAGACGGTTCTGTGATCCGTTTTGATGATAACGCTGCTGTTATTTTGAATAACAACAAAGCACCGATTGCAACTCGTATTTTCGGACCAGTGACTCGTGAACTTCGTACTGAACAGTTCATGAAAATCATTTCATTGGCTCCTGAAGTTCTATAAGAGGCAATCATGGCTAAGATTAAAAAAGGCGATCAAGTAATTGTGATCGCAGGTAAAGAAAAAGGCAAACAGGGTACTGTTCTGTCAGTTTCTAATGACCGTGTTAAGGTCGAAGGTCTTAACTTGGTTAAGAAGCACCAGAAGCCAAACCGTGCTACGGGCGCTGAAGGCGGTATCGTAACGCAGGAAGCTTCGCTTCATATCTCAAACGTGGCAATTTTTAATGCTACAACCCAAAAGGCTGACCGTGTTGGTTACCAAACGATTGATGGCGTGAAAACTCGCGTTTATAAATCGAATGGTGAATCAGTGGCGGTGGCGAAGTAATAGGTTGAAATAGGCAATGGCCAGACTTAAAACACGTTACAACGACGAACTTAAGGCTCAATTACAAGAACAATTGGGCGTTAAGAATGTGATGGAGATCCCTCGCATCACTAAAATTACCATCAACATGGGTGTTGGTGCTGCAGCTGCTGACAAGAAATTGTTAGATGGCGCTCTTTCTGATATGCAAGCTATTGCTGGTCAAAAACCAGTTTTAACATTAGCTCGTAAATCAATCGCTGGTTTTAAAATCCGTGATGGTTGGCCGATTGGTTGTAAAGTTACTTTACGCGGCGAACGTATGTACGAATTCTTAGACCGTTTGATCTCTATCGCGATCCCTCGTATCCGTGACTTCCGTGGTTTCTCTTCGAAATCATTTGATGGTCGTGGTAACTACTCTATGGGTCTCAAGGAACAAATCATGTTCCCTGAAATCGATTTCGATAAGATTGATCAAATTCGTGGTATGGACATCACCATTACTACGACTGCTCGCACCGATGACGAAGGCCGTGCGCTTATGCGTGCATTCGGCTTCCCGTTCAAATAAGAGGTCGATATGGCTAAGAAAGGTATGATTAATCGCGAATTGAAACGCGAAGCTACTGTTGCTAAATACGCTGCAAAACGTGCTGAATTAAAAGCAACGATTGCAAACGTAAATGCAAGCGATGAAGAGCGTTTCGAAGCGATGATGAAATTACAAGCATTACCACGTAATGCGTCTCCAGTACGTCTTCGTAACCGTTGTGGTTTAACTGGTCGTCCTCATGGTTACTTCCGTAAGTTCGGTTTAAGCCGTAACAAATTACGTGACACAGTAATGCAAGGTGATGTACCGGGCGTTGTTAAGGCAAGCTGGTAAGGAGCACTATAAATGAGTATGCAAGATACCGTTGCCGACATGCTAACGCGTGTTCGTAACGCTCAAATGGCAAAGAAACAAACTGTTTCTATGCCTAATTCTAAGTTGAAGGTTGCTATTGCAAACGTACTTCAACAAGAAGGTTATATCGCAAATGTAGAAGTGGCTGACAACGAAGGCAAACCTACATTAACGATTACTTTAAAATACTATGAAGGCAAACCAGTTATCGAAACTGTGAAACGCGTAAGCCGTCCAGGTCTACGTCAGTATCGCGGTAAAGATGCACTTCCAAGCGTTAAGCAAGGTTTAGGTATTGCAATCGTTTCTACAAGCAAAGGCATCATGACTGATCGCGCTGCACGTGCTGCAGGTATCGGTGGTGAAGTTATTGCTTTTGTTTCTTAATAATAGGTGATTCCTCATGTCTCGTGTGGCTAAAGCCCCAGTAACTGTACCTAACGGTGTTACAGTTACTCAGAACGGCCGGCAGGTCGAAGTGAAAGGCAGCAAAGGTACATTGTCTTTCAACCTGCATGCGCTGGTCGAGCTAAAACAGGAAGACGGTATTTTAGCTATTGCTCCTAAAGCTGAGTCGAAAGACGCTTGGATGCAAGCTGGTACTGCTCGCGCTGTGCTTAACAATCTTGTAAAAGGTGTGAGCGAAGGCTTCGAACGTAAGTTACAATTGATTGGTGTTGGTTATAAAGCTGCGGTAAAAGGTAACGTTGTTAACCTTAACCTTGGTTTTTCACACCCAATCGATTACACCCTTCCTGAAGGTGTAACTGCAGAAACTCCAACTGCAACTGAAATTATCCTTAAATCTGCTGACAAAGCAGCTTTAGGTCAAGTTGCTGCGGATATCCGTGGATACCGTCCACCAGAGCCATATAAAGGTAAAGGTGTTCGTTATTCGGATGAAGTTGTTCTTCGTAAAGAAGCTAAGAAGAAATAAGGCGCGAGGTTCTTATGAACGAAAAGAAACAATCCCGTTTGCGTCGTGCGAAAAGCACACGCTTGCACATCCGTGCATTGGGTGCGACTCGTTTGTGTGTAAACCGCACGCCGCGTCACATCTATGCTCAAGTTATTTCAGCAGATGGTGGCAAAGTTTTAGCGCAAGCTTCAACTTTAGATGCTACTTTACGTGCTGGTACAACTGGTAACGTTGAAGCAGCTCAAAAAGTAGGTGCTTTAATTGCAGAACGCGCGAAAGCAGCTGGCGTAACTAAAGTTGCGTTTGACCGTTCTGGTTTTAAATATCATGGTCGTATCAAAGCCTTGGCTGATGCTGCTCGTGAAAACGGCTTGGAGTTCTAATCATGGCTAAAGTTGAACAAAACGAAGGTCTTGTTGAAAAGCTGGTTGCCGTTGATCGCGTAGCCAAAGTTGTTAAAGGTGGTCGTATCTTCTCTTTCACAGCATTAACTGTTGTGGGTGATGGTAATGGTCGCGTAGGTTTTGGTCGTGGTAAAGCACGTGAAGTTCCAGCTGCTATTTCTAAAGCACTTGAAGCTGCACGTCGTAACATGATCACTATCGAATTGGCAGATGGTACTTTACAACACCCGATTCATGCGCGTCATGGTGCAAGCCGTGTTTACATGCAGCCAGCATCTGAAGGTACTGGTGTAATTGCGGGTGGTTCTATGCGTGCAGTTTTAGAAGCTGCAGGTGTACGTAACGTATTGACTAAATGCCGTGGTTCTACTAACGCTGCAAACGTAGTGAACGCAACTTTCAACGGTTTGCGTGACATGACAACTCCTGAAAAGGTTGCTGCGAAACGTGGTCTTTCAGTAGAACAAATTCAAGGGTAATCAATCATGAAAACGATTAAAGTTACCCAGACTAAATCTGCATCGCACCGCTTGAAAAATCACAAGCTTAGCCTTAAAGGTTTAGGTCTGCGTCGTATTGGTCATACTGTAGAAGTGCAAGATACGCCTTCTAACCGTGGTATGATCAACCAAGTCTACTATATGGTTAGTGTAGAGGAATAAGCCATGACTCTGCGTTTAAATGAACTTGCACCTGCAGAAGGTGCTAAGCGTGAAGCCCGTCGTTTAGGCCGTGGTATCGGTTCTGGCGTTGGTAAGACTGGTGGTCGTGGTATCAAAGGTCAAAACTCACGTAAGAGCGGTGGTACACGTCCTGGATTCGAAGGTGGTCAAACTGCGTTATATCGTCGTTTACCTAAATTCGGTTTCACTAGCCAAATCGCTTTGAAAACTGCTGAAGTACGTTTATCTGAGCTTGCTAAAGTGGAAGGCGACATCGTTAGCCTTGAAACTTTAAAAGCAGCGAACGTTGTACGTAAAGATATGGCTCGTGCTCGTATCGTACTTTCTGGTGAAATTACTCGCGCATTCACTATTCAAGGTGTTGCTGTGACTAAAGGCGCTAAAGCTGCTGTTGAAGCGGCTGGCGGTAAAGTCGAGGAGTAATCCCCAGTGTCTATGTCTCCTAGTTCTTCAGGTCATGTTCACATGATGAAAGGCCAACCATTTCACGTGAAATACCGTGAAATTATACGCCGAATGATGTTTCTCATTGGTGCGTTGTTGGTATTTCGACTAGGAGCGCATATTCCAGTACCAGGCATTAATAATGCCGCACTTGAACAATTGTTTAATGCAAACCAAGGTACAATCCTTGGTTTGTTTAACATGTTTTCGGGTGGTGCATTAGAGCGGATGTCGATTCTTGCTTTAGGGATCATGCCATACATTTCTGCTTCGATTATCGTACAGTTGATGTCTACCGTGGTTCCTTCGCTTGAAGCTTTGAAAAAAGAAGGCGAGCAAGGCAAACGCAAAATTAATCAATATACGCGCCAAGGCACATTGTTTCTTGCACTTGTGCAAGCGATTGGGATGTGTGCAGGTCTGATTGGTCAAGGTATTACCTTAACGTCAGGTCTGGCTTTTTACGTTCCAGCTGTGACCTCTTTGGTTGCAGGCACAATGTTCTTAATGTGGTTGGGTGAACAAATTACCGAACGCGGAGTGGGCAATGGTATTTCCATGATCATTTTCGCAGGTATTGTTGCAGGCTTGCCTAATTTAATTATGCAATCCTTCACATCTATTGATAGTGGCCAGTCAAGCCTGATTGGTTTGGCAATTTTTGGTTTATTGTCTTTGGGTGTACTTGCAGCAATTGTGTTTATTGAGAAGGCGCAGCGTCGTATTCCAGTAAACTATGCTCAAAAACAACAAGGTCGTCGTGTATTTACTGCTCAGCAAACGCATTTGCCATTAAAAATTAATATGGCAGGTGTGATTCCAGCAATTTTTGCCAGTTCATTGCTTTTGTTCCCAGCGAGCTTAGGTCAATGGGTCGGCAGTGCGGACCCTAATGCTGGATTAATCAAGCGTAGTCTACAAGACTTGGCATTGGTATTGTCGCCTGGACAACCGTTGTATTTGGTGCTCTTTGGTGCGTTAATTATCTTTTTCTGTTACTTCTACACTGCGCTGGTTTTCAGCCCTAAAGAAGTTTCGGAAAACTTGAAACGCAGCGGAGCTTATGTGCCTGGTATTCGCCCAGGTGAGCAAACTGCTCGTTACTTAGATCATATTCTCAGTCGTTTGACCTTTATTGGCGCGATTTACATCACTGTAGTCTGCTTAATGCCGATGATTCTACAAAGCTCATTTGGAATTCCATTTAGCTTAGGTGGTACATCATTATTAATCGTTGTAGTGGTTGTGATGGACTTTATGGCTCAGCTTCAAGCACATCTCACCTCGCACCAGTACGATAATCAAACGTTAATGAGAAAAACGACTGCTCATCCTAAGGGATAAGCGCACTTAGAGGTTTCATCATGAAAGTACAAGCTTCTGTAAAGAAAATTTGTGGTAGCTGCAAAGTTATCCGTCGTAATGGGGTTATTCGCGTAATTTGCAGCGCAGAACCTCGTCATAAGCAGCGTCAAGGTTAATTTGATTAAGACCTGTTGATTTCAGTAGGCTAATTAGGTTATTATCCGCCCCTCAAGATTTTTGTGGGGCGGTTGATTATCTTAACTGCCTTTTTGGAGAAAATTGAATGGCTCGTATTGCCGGTGTAAACATTCCGGATAACAAGCACGCTGTTATCTCTCTCACTTATATCTTTGGTATTGGTCGCCACACTGCTAAGACTATCTTAGCTGCTGCTGGTATCGCACCAACAACAAAGATCCGTGAATTAGATGACGCTCAGCTTGATGCGATTCGTGCAGAAGTTGCTAAGGTTCCGACCGAAGGTGACTTACGTCGCGAAATTTCCATGAACATTAAACGTTTAATGGATTTAGGCTGCTACCGCGGTCTTCGTCATCGTCGCAGCTTGCCTGTCCGTGGTCAACGCACCAAAACTAACGCACGTACCCGTAAAGGTCCGCGCAAACCGATTAAGAAATAAGATTTCTGGAAGCTAAAAGATGGCTAAAGATACTCGCACACGCAAGAAGGTCACTCGTACCGTCTCTGAAGGTGTTGCACACATTCACGCTTCTTTTAATAACACCATTGTGACCATTACCGATCGTCAAGGTAATGCACTGGCTTGGGCTACCTCAGGTGGACAAGGCTTCCGTGGATCACGTAAATCAACTCCGTTCGCTGCTCAGGTAGCTGCTGAAGTTGCTGGTAAAGCTGCTTTAGATTACGGTTTGAAAAACTTGGACGTCCTTGTTAAAGGTCCTGGTCCAGGTCGTGAGTCTGCGGTTCGTGCATTAGGTGCAGTGGGTTATAAAATTAACAGCATTACCGATGTGACTCCAATCCCTCACAACGGTTGCCGTCCACCTAAAAAACGTCGCGTGTAAGGAGAAACATTCATGGCTCGTTATATTGGTCCAAAATGCAAACTCTCTCGCCGCGAAGGGACAGACCTGCAACTAAAATCTGGCGTTAAACCATTTGACGTCAAAACTAAAAAACACGCTAAAGCTCCTGGCCAACATGGCGGGGCTCGTGGTGGTAAGCAATCTGAGTACTCACTACAATTACGTGAAAAACAAAAAGTACGTCGTATGTACGGTGTTTTAGAGCGTCAATTTAGTAACTACTATAAAGAAGCTGCTCGTGTGAAAGGCGCAACAGGTGAAAACTTGTTGAAATTGCTCGAAAGCCGTCTTGATAACGTTGTTTATCGCATGGGTTTTGGTTCTACACGTGCAGAAGCTCGTCAGCTTGTATCTCACCGTAGCATTACTTTAAATGGTCGTCGTGTTAACATTGCGTCTATTCAAGTTAAAGCTGGTGATGTAATTGCAGTTCACGAAGGTGCAAAACAACAATTACGTATTAAAAACGCAATTGAATTGGCTGCTCAACGTGGTATCCCTTCATGGATGGAAGTTGACCATTCTAAATTTGAAGGTACGTTTAAAGCTGCACCAGATCGTTCTGATTTACCTGCTGAAATCAACGAAAGCTTGATTGTAGAATTGTATTCTAAATAATCCTTGAGGTAGCAATAATGACGCGTACTGCAAATGAGTTTCTTACTCCGCAAGCGATCAAGGTCGAAGCGGCAAGCGGGACCTCGGCAAAAGTTATTCTAGAACCATTAGAGCGTGGCTTTGGTCACACTCTTGGTAATGCTTTACGTCGCATCCTTCTTTCTTCTTTACCTGGCGCAGCTGTGGTAGAAGTTGAAATTGAAGGTGTCGAGCACGAGTACAGTACTTTGGAAGGCTTGCAGCAGGACATCGTCGAGCTCTTGCTGAACCTGAAAGGATTGTCTATTAAGCTGTTCGATCAAAATGAAGCTTATTTGACATTGGAAAAACAAGGTCCAGGCGATGTAACTGCTGCAGACCTTCGTTTACCGCATAATGTTGAAGTGGTTAACCCTGAACACTTGATTGGCACTTTAAGTGCTACAGGCAATTTAAAAATGCGCCTGAAAGTTGCTCAAGGTCGTGGTTATGAAACATCTGATTCACGTTTCCCAGAAGGCGAAACTCGCCCTGTAGGTCGTTTGCAGTTAGATGCTTCTTATAGCCCAATCAAACGTGTGTCTTACATCGTAGAAAATGCGCGTGTAGAACAACGTACTGACCTTGACAAGTTGATCATTGATCTTGAAACCAATGGTACAGTTGATCCAGAAGAAGCGATCCGCAAAGCGGCAACAATCTTGCAACAACAAATTGCAATTTTTGTTGATCTTCAGAAAGATCAAGCTCCTGTTGCTCAAGAGCCTCGTGAAGAAGTTGACCCAATCTTGCTTCGTCCAGTAGATGATCTAGAGCTTACTGTTCGTTCTGCTAACTGTTTGAAAGCAGAAAATATTTACTACATTGGTGATCTTGTACAGCGTACTGAGGTTGAGCTACTTAAAACGCCTAACTTGGGTAAAAAATCGCTTACAGAGATCAAAGATGTTCTGGCTTCTAAAGGCTTACAGCTCGGCATGCGTTTAGAGAACTGGCCACCGGCTAGTCTCCGTATGGACGATCGTTTCGCCTATCGTAGCCGTTAATTAAGTAGGACTATCACCATGCGTCATCGTAATAGTGGTGTGAAATTAGGCCGTACAAGCAGCCATCGCAAAGCGATGTTCCAAAACTTGGCTAATTCTTTGTTCGAACACGAGTTAATCAAAACAACTGTTCCTAAAGCAAAAGAATTACGTCGTGTTGCTGAGCCTTTAATCACTTTAGCTAAAAACGATACAGTAGCAAACCGTCGTTTAGCGTTTGCTCGTACTCGTTCAGCAGCAACTGTTGGTAAATTATTTACCGTTCTTGGCCCTCGTTACAAAGAGCGTAACGGCGGGTATCTACGTGTTCTTAAAGCGGGCTTCCGTGCGGGTGATGCTGCACCGATGGCTTACGTTGAGCTTGTAGATCGCGAAGTTAAATAATTTCGCCAAGAATAACGCACGTTGTTCAGAAAAGACCGGTTTTACCGGTCTTTTTTTTATGTAAAAAATAAGTTGAATCTCAAAAAATGATGTAATTGTCCCGAATTGATATAAATTTTAGCAACTTTTGCCAAACTTGACATTGTGTATTGTCAAATTTGTGCTTTAATAAAAAACATCATTCAAGCTGGACAATAAAACATGGATAAGCAGGTTGATATATTAATTATTGGGGCAGGGATTTCGGGCATTGGTGTAGCTGCACATTTAAGTCAAAATTGCCCACAGCGTTCTTTTGAAATTATTGAGCGTCGTCAAAGTTTTGGTGGCACTTGGGATTTATTCCAATATCCGGGCATTCGTTCAGATTCGGATATGTCGACCTTTGGTTATAATTTTAAGCCTTGGAAGAAAACCAATGTACTAGCCGATGGCGCATCTATCAAAGGTTATTTAGCAGAAGTCATTCAAGAAAAAGCCTTACATTCAAAAATTCATTTTCAGCATCGTGTGCTATCCGCCAATTATGACTCTCAAACACGTAAGTGGACGTTACGCATAGAAAATGCAGAACAACAGATTGAAACTTGGGTGGCTAATTTCGTTTTAGGCTGTACAGGCTATTACAACTACGATCAAGGTTTTCAGCCAGATTTCCCCAATCAGCAGGCATTTAAAGGTACATTTATCCACCCACAGCATTGGCCTGAAAATTTAGATTATCGTGGTAAAAAGGTCTTAATTATTGGCAGTGGCGCAACTGCAATCACCTTAGTACCTGCTATGTCAAAAGGTGGTGCAGCGCATGTCACCATGCTACAACGCTCGCCGACTTATATTGCTTCAGTGCCTGCAATGGATTTTGTTTATCAGCAAATGCGTAAAGTTTTGCCTGAAGATGTTGCTTACAAAATCACGCGCGCACGTAATATTGGCATGCAACGCGCCATTTATGCTTTAGCACAAAAACAGCCGAAATTACTGCGGACTTTGTTGCTGAAATCTATCCAAATGCAGCTCAAGGGCAAGGTAGATATGAAGCATTTCACGCCACATTATAATCCGTGGGATCAGCGTTTATGTGTTGTGCCTGATGGTGATTTATTTAAGATTTTACGCGAAGGGCATGCCTCGATTGAAACCAATCAAATTGCAAGTTTTACTGAAACAGGTGTGCAATTAAAATCGGGTAAACATTTGGATGCCGATATTATTGTGTCTGCGACAGGTTTGAATATTCAGATTCTAGGCGGTATTCAAGCCACAATTGATGGTGTGCCTTTAGACACCTCGAAGCACATGCTATATCAAGGTGTGATGATCAGCGATGTGCCGAATATGGCGATGATTATTGGCTATATTAATGCCTCTTGGACGCTTAAAGTGGATGTGGCTGCGGATTATATTTGTCGTTTGCTCAATTATATGGATCGACAAGGTTATGACGAGGTAATTCCTCAAGGCGATCAAACTGAGTTATTGGAAGATACGGTGATGGGCAGTTTGAGTTCGGGCTATATCGCGCGTGCTGCTGATGTGATGCCAAAGCAAGGCAAACATGCGCCATGGCGAGTGACCAACAATTACTTAGAAGATCGCAAAACTTTAAAACAAGCAAGTTTTGAAGATGGTATTTTAAAATTCAAACAAGCTGTGCCTGCACAGCAGCGTAAACCTAAATTAGTGTCTTAAATCGTTGGGTGCAAAAATAATATGGCACAAGAAATTTAAAATTGCTTGCGCCATTTTTATGTTGAGGTGGAAATTTTATAAAGAACGTGAAATCAGCTCTTTCATAATTTCATTGGTGCCTGCATAAATACGATTGGCCCGATTGTCTAAGTAAGCACGTGCAATTGGATACTCAAGCATATAGCCATAACCACCATGCAGTTGTAGACATTCATCCACCACTTTGGAGTACATCTCTGAAATTTTATATTTGGCGGCCGCTGCAGCTTCAACACTGAGCTGATCTTGAAGTTGTAACTGCATACATTGATCTAAAAAAGCACGACAGAAATCAATTTCGGTGCGTAATTCTGCCAGTTTAAAGCGCGTATTTTGAAAGCTATGAATACTTTTGCCAAAGGCTTGACGTTGCTGAGTATATTGCAGTGTATGTGCAAAAGCAGCTTCTGCACCTGCTTGGCAAATAATCGCGACAATTAAGCGTTCCCAAGCCAGTTCTTTCATCAGCATGATAAAACCCATGCCTTCTGTACCCAATAAATTGCTGCGAGGCACGCGGACATTATCAAAAAATAATTCGCAAGTGTCCTGACCTTTCATACCAATTTTATTCAGTGGTTTGCCTTTGCTAAATCCCGCACGGTCTGCTTCTACCAATATTAAAGACAGATTGGCTGAACCTTTGTCTGTGTTCGCTGTTTTACATACCACAATCGCCATGTCGCACAAATAGCCGTTGGTAATAAAAATTTTAGAACCATTAATCACGTATTCATCGCCATCCAATACCGCAGAGGTACGCACAGCTTGTAAGTCTGAACCTGTACCGGGTTCGGTCATGGCAATCGCGGTTATCACTTCGCCTGTGGCCATGCGGGGTAACCAGTGTTGTTTTTGTTCAGTTGTGCCAAAGTTATTAATGTAATTGGCGACAATATCTGAATGCAGTGAAAAACCGGTAGCACTGTCACCTGCATAGGCTTGTTCTTCAATCAAAATCATGCTGTATAAGCGGTCTACCCCTGAACCTGCATATTCTTCAGGCATGGTGCTACACAGCAAACCCAAAGTACCTGCTTTACGCCATAGCTCACGGTCTACATGCTGCTGCGCTTCAAATTTTTCAGTATGGGGGATGACTTCCTGCAAATAGAATTTTCGTACCAAATCACGAAAACTGTCGTGTTCAGCACTGAATAAGGTGCGCGGTAACATATTGGCAATGGGGCGAATTGCGGCAGATTGCATGGTTTTATCTTCCTGATGTTGTTATTTTGAATTCACCTTAGAAGAATTTATAGGGGGCAACAAGGTGCAAAAGTTTCAATTGCAAATGAAAGATGATGCTTTTGGTCAATGCTGCATAAAAGTCATCGAAACTTTAAAAGGGGTCGGTTAAACTAGCCTGAGTTTAATTTTAATGGGGAAACCGCATGAGTGATGACATCAGCTTAGAAGAACGCAAAGTGATTTACCGTGCCCGTCGTGGTTTAAAGGAAATTGATGTCTATTTTGACCCGTATGTGAAAAATCATTATTTGACTGCCAGTGCGGAAGAAAAACAAATGTTTGCCGATTTGGTTGAGCAGGAAGACCCAGATTTATTGGATTGGTTTATGGAAGTGTCTGAGCCACCACGTCCTGAGTTGAAAGATTTTATCCGTAAACTAAAGCATTATGTGCATGGCTAAGCAGCAGTTTCAGCTGAAACCTAGTGTCATCGCAATAGTGTTTCAGCTGATGATCGCTCTACTCATCGTTTGGCTTTTACTACAAGTGTTAAAGCCATGGCTTAGCGTTGTATGTATTGTCATTATGGGCTGGACATATTTTAAATTTGTTCGTGCAAACCGAATTGTTGGTTTAGATCAATTAGATGACCGTGAATGGTCAATTTCCTATCTCGCGCCTCGTGTAGTATCACAACAGATTAAAAGCACAGCTCGCCAAATTGAAATTCAGCGTGTGCAACTGCGTCAAGTGATAGATCATCAAATTTATATCGTCATGGAATTTCAGCAAGCCTTTAAACCTCTGGTGATTTGGTGTGATCAGGTTTCCAAGGCGGAATGGAAGGCTCTAAAAGTATTGGCGAAAATGCTCTAATTTACAGACAGCTGTATATTTTTATAATAATAAAAAACTATAAGTATCATAAAGATAAAATTATCATCTATTTTTCGTGTCCTGATCAGTCATTTTATATTGGCATAAAAGATTACACATATCCCTATTTTCAGTTATATTCATTCCAGACAAGTGTAGATCAATACAAATCAGATTCCTGAAATGTGCAGATTTAAATTTAGTCGAAAGATTTTTTAAGATAAGCCCGAATTGGGCATCAGTTAATAAGTAGCATGTGCTGAACCGTCGCAATGCTACTTTTTTTTGCCTAAATTTTGTCGGATGACAGATTTCAGTCAATTTTAGTCACTTTAAAACATGGCAAAGTTATCCATCTGAAGCAGCAAGTAGACGCTTTTATTCAGATATTGCTTCTGCTATGTTTGTTGCAATGGACATAAACACAATTATAGAGGACAGGAAAATGTCGCAAGTCCAAAAAATAGGCCAGGGTGTGGCCGTATTTGCAATCACAAGTTTATTATTATCAGGTTGTTCACAAGTGATCAAAACAGGTGCCAATGTCGCACTTGGATTTACTGAAAAACATATTGTGCCGCCAATTTTAGCGATGGAAGATGCTGAAATGGTGTGTAATTCTGGTAATTCCTTAACCCCTGCCATTATGGCGACTAAAGATATGGGCGCAGACCCAACCCGTGTTGCGGTACTGATGTACTCGGCAGCGGGCATTTGTGCCGAAGAAAAAGCTTTGGATGCTGAATTGCGTTATTTACGTGCAGCAAAAGCAGGGCAAGTAGGCGAAGCGCAAGATGCGCGGATTCAACAAAAGCGTTGGGCGGCTTTGGCGGCACAGCGTCAATACACAGGCTATCAACTGTTTCAGCATCGTTGGGAAAAGAAATACCAGAAACCTTTGGGCGAAGGTTGTCCAAAAATGAACAGTGATATTGACCAAACCGTGTATATGTTGGGGATGTTGAGTGGCTTGCAAGCCATGACCAATGATATTAATTCAGGGGGGGCAGTACATGTGCCTAAAGACATTGCTGCGATTGTTGAACGTGGCATGACCTGTTTAAATAATGAAAAATTCTGGGGCGCACCAGAGGCCACACGTGCCGTAATTTGGACTTTGCTTCCAGGCGCGGGAGATGGCAAACCTGATCCGTATCAAAGCTTAAAGCAGTCGATGCAAATCGGTGAAAATAAAGGCGTGCGTTTATCACACGCTTTATACGCGGTTGCTGCCCAAGCCAGTGGTGAAGATGCCAAAATCCGCGACGCACTCAAAGCCTTTTCTAATGCACGCAGTGACGAAAAACCTGTAAATCCACAATTTAAATTGATTGATGCCATGGCGGGAAGCATGGTACAAGGAATTTCAGACCGTTACTGGACTGAACATACAGGTGTGCGTACGGGTGATCAGCAGCGTTTCTGGGATGAGCAAGATAATTCTTCTGAATTAGATGATTTATTTAATGAGGATACGGCAGCTCAATTGTAAAAATATCAAGATTGCCCAATTCAATATAGACAAGAAGTCTTAGGATTGGGCAATCCGTTTGCCGAAGCACATAACAAGAATAATTTGGAGGATGCAAGCGCCTATGCAATATTCATCTCAATTTCTCAGTCGAAAAATTGTGTTTATTGCGGCATGTATGTCGGTTTCGGCATGTTTGCAGATTTTTGCAGAGCATTTTATTTATTGGTCTACACATTTATTGGATGAATTTTGGCGCTTATGGACAGGGCATTGGGTGCATGTGGGCTGGATTCATTATTTACTCAATATGATCGCGTTTGCCTGTTTACCTTTTATTTTTCCGCATGCCAAAGTATGGCACTTTGTGGCGCTTTTGCTGCTACTACCGCCAGCGATTAGTCTGAGTTTCTATTACTTCCTTGCCGATATTGATGCCTATGCAGGACTTTCTGGGGTGTTGCATGGTGCTTATGTGGCGGTGGCATGTGTGCATTTGCTTTATAAAAAAGAACGTGGTTTTGCCGCATTGGTGTTGCTGCTTATTTTATCTAAACTGATTTGGGAAAATACCGTGGGCAGTTTGGGTACAGCAGAATTAATCGGAAGTCCTGTGTTAGTTGAGGCACATTTATTGGGGGTGATTTGGGGTGTAATTTTTGCATTGGCTTATATTATTTGGGCCTATTGCATTGATCCGCACTAAAATTACATCAAAATGATGGCAAAAAGGGCTCACAAAAAATCTCACAATTGACCATTTTTACTTAAAAGAAAATCTATATTGTCATTTTAAAAATAACGACGCTCATGCACATTTAAACTGAATACAAAAATGCTCAATGGAAGATGGACATTCCGTTGAATAAGGATAGACAGAAATTCGAGAGTCTCGGTTTCTGCGCAGAATAAAAACAGGAAAATATATGCACAATAACGGACAACGTAGGTCTGGCTTGGCTTTGCTCAGACATATATGGACAGAATGGATTTCTACATTCGTTATTTTGATCTTGTTGTTACTGACCCTCATTATTGGTACAGGTGAAATGGTACATGGTCAGTTGTTGCGCATGGGTGAACGCCTATATGGTGACCCTGCAACAGGTATGCAATATTCATTTTTACGTGCCGAACCCACTGCACCTGACTGTGAACGCAACCCCGATGTCGATGCGCAAGTACATGCCCAAATGCAAGCCAATGCTGCTGATGAGTTTGCCGATATTTTTGGCACCGCCTCTGAGTCAGATGTCCGTGCTTCAATTTTGGCAGCCAAACAAATTTGTGAAGAAAAATTTCAATTTCATGATCAGGCGATTCAGCATATTCAAGCTCATCCAAGCTTGAAAATGTATCGAACCATTGAAACCTCTTTCTTTGGCATTTTTAAATTTGGTACTGAAAACCGTGCCATTTTATTGGTGTTGATGGTGGTCTTTGCCGCAATCAGTGCCACTTTAAAAACCCATCACATTGGTTTACGTGGCCCTGCGACCAAAATTGACTTTAAGGTGTATTCGACCTTAATGGTGGTGGCGAATGGTTTTTTAACCTCGTCAAGTATCAGTCAATATCGTTCAGTACTCGATTCGGGCGTACCGATGAGTGGCGAAACACAGGTCATTTACTGGATGTGGATGATTCTGTTTGCAACTCTGACTTTGATTAGTTTATTCCAGCTCATTAAGCCACCCGCACCAACCCGTGAAGGCGGTAGTTTAGGTCTTGCTTTCCTGAGTGTGCCTTTGTATGCCTATATGGCAATTAGTACAGGTTTCTCCTTTACCATCCTGATGGATTATCCAATGGGGCAAGGGATTTACTTGGGGCAACTGGTCGAATTCTCCAGTATTTTCCTGAACTTGGCATTGTTTATTTGGGCGGGGATGTTGCTCAAACAAACCCGAATTGTGGATTTGTTCCTGAATATTCTGCGTCCGTGGAATTTGGCACCTGAAACCTTAACCTGGCTGATTCTGATTGCTGCTGCATTACCAACGGCTTATACCGGTGCATCGGGGATTTTTGTCATTGCTGCAGGTGCGATCATTTATAAAGAAGTTTGGAATGCGGGTGGACGACGTCAGTTTGCACTGGCGGCAACAGCTATGTCGGGCTCAATGGGGGTCGTGCTTCGTCCATGCCTATTGATTGTTGTGGTGGCATCGCTGAATAAAGAAGTCACAACGGACATGCTGTATCACTATGGTTTGTATGTGTTCCTACTGACTTCAACCCTATTTTTAGTGATTTCGTTGTTCTTTGCTGAAAATAAATTCCGCATTGCTGCACCGAACATAGCTGCGCCATTGTCCTTACGTGCTTTTGGCCCTGTACTACCATATATCCTCATTTTTGTGTTGATTTGGTTGTTCTATAAATATGCTTTAGACACCAATATGAATGAATTTACTGCACCTGTAATGATGCCGGTTATTTTATTGATGATGGTGTTGTTTGATAAATTGCGCCATGAACCTGCGCCTATTCCAGCGATGGGGCAGTGGGATCAGACTTTAGATCACAAGCCTGTAGCACAACAGACAGCAGCTTCATCTGAGCGCTCATTATTGACTGCACCTGATTCACCATTGCGTCAGTATGGTTTCTTCAAAGCTCTGCATTTATCGACCAGTGAAACGGTGGGACATATTGGGGCATTGGTAATTTTGATGGCGCTTTCAGTCAGTGTAGGTGGCTATTTAGAACGCATTGAAATTATGGAAGCGTTCCCAACCGACATTAGCAGCATCTTTATTGTGATTAGCCTGATTGTTGCCTTGATGATTTTTGTGGGCATGATTATGGATCCATTCGGTGCGGTGATTCTAATTTCTGCAACGGTTGCGCCTGTAGCTTATCAATATGGGATACATCCTGCGCATTTCTGGATGATTACCCTAATTGGTTTTGAATTAGGCTATGTGACGCCACCTGTAGCGCTGAATCACTTATTGGCAAGGCAGTCGATTGGAGATGAAGAAGTCGCTGCAGCCGATGCAGAAGTTCGTCATAAATCGTTCTATTATCGTTATGAGCGTTGGATTTTGCCTATGATTGTGATGCTTCCTGCGATGTTGATTATTGCCTATGCACCGTATGCGTTCAAGCTATTCGGCTGGTATGAATAAGCATACTTAATCACAGTCATCTTATTGTTTAACAACACCCTGTAGTTCGCTACGGGGTGTTTTTTTATAAGGTTTATGAGGCTGATGTGTAGGGAATACAAAAACAGCATTAAGAATGTGGTGCGTGGTGATTCAGGTGTTTTTGTAACAGTGGACTGCACAAAATAATGGCAAGCAAAATTAGGGCAAAGCCAATTAAACTAAATAAGTCTGGCGTTTCATGCCAAAAGCTAAAGCCCCAAATCCCTGCAAAAATAATCGCAATGTAATTGACAGGGCCAATTTGCCCAGCAGGGGCAAGACGGTAGGCATTGGACATAAAGATCTGACTGATATTGGCCAGCAATCCTGCACCAATTAAAAAACTCAATTCTTTTAAGTTGTAAGGACGCCATGACCAGAACATCGGTACAACAGAAATGAGTGTCCCAATCATGCAAAAATAAAACACAATGCGTTCAGGCGGTTCGGTTTGAGTCAGGGCGCGTACCGTGACAAAAGCCATCGCTGCTAAAAAACTGGCACTGAGTCCAATTGCGGACATGCTATTAAACATACCTGCATCGGGTTTGGCGACAAATAACACGCCAAATAAACCAATGAACGCAGCCCATAGCATCGGTTTGGTGATTTTTTCTTTAAGGAATAGCCATGCAATTAAGGGAATAAAAATAGGCGATGAATAGGTAAAGACCATCGCATTGGACAGTTTTAGATTGGCAATCGCGTAGAAAAAACCATACATGGCGGTTAATCCGACTACCGAACGCCAAGTGTGCATCCATAACTTTTCAGTTTTAAAAAAGCCCAAGCCTTTATTGAAAATGAGCGGGATAAAAATAAACAAACCAATGAAATTACGGAAAAATACCACGGTGGCATTATCTACCGTTTCTGAGGCGTAACGAACGCACACTCCCATGAGTGAAAACAGAAAGGCAGAGCAGGTCAACAGCATAATTGCTTTGAGCAAATTTTGTTGGGCAGAACCAGAAGATGTCATACAAATAAAGCCAGAATAACCTGCGGCTATTCTAGCTTAAATTGGCTACAACACTGACCCTTTATCGTATTTTAAAATGACTGATGTGAAGCAGAGGAGGCTTACTGTGCCAGTTGGGCTTCCAGTATTTTGATTTGTTCTTCTTTCAGTTTAATCAATTCATCGGCATCGTTATGTTGCTGTTTTAATAAGGCACGTTGATCATTCAGCTGATTTTGAATGTCATCTAATTTAGCCACTTCTTCTTTGGCAAGCGCTGCATTCTCAGATACAGGTGCTTTGAGTAAATCTTCTGTGACCAACTGTTTTGGTGCTGCTTCATCTTCTTGCAATGGCGTTGCTTCAGCAGGTACAGCTTTCGCTACAGACGCCGTAGTTGGGGCAGTTTCTATAGGCGCAGTATTGTCGCTATCGCCCATCCATTGAAAGATAAATACGGCAATAATGACAATAATTAACCCACCCGTAATCGCCCATAAAAGCTTAGGGTTATGTCGTTGATCTTCAGTCATGCGTTGTTGAACCTTATTGTTTTACTTTGACTGACGCGGCTTAAACTGGATCACCCCAATTTCATCTGAAACCTCTGGGATTTCAGGTTCATCAATATGTGTTGGACGGTTTTCCGTATAATCACACTCGATACATTCGATCCATTCAGCTTCGTCAGCGGTGAGCATGACAACCCGATCCATCGCCTGACATTTCGGACATTTTGCGCCTGCAATGAAACGACGTTTAATGGTCATCACGACTCCCCTAACTTCATCTAAAGTTCTTAGTTTAAGCGTTTTTGACTATGTTCGTCCAACCTTGATGACGTAATAGTGCGTCTATTTTTGGCTCGCGTCCGCGGAAATTGATAAATGCGTCAAGCGCTGAATCTTTTCCGCCAACTGCTAGAATAAACTGTCTAAACTGCTTGCCAGTTTCGGTGTTAAATAGCCCTTCATTTTCAAAGCGATCAAAGGCATCGCTGGCCAAAACCTCTGCCCATTTGTATGAATAATATCCTGCAGCATAGCCGCCTGCGAAAATATGGCTGAAGCTGTGCTGGAAGCGGTTGTAAGCTGTAGTTGGCGCAACGGCATAGTTTTGACGAATATCATCTAGCATGGCTTGAATCTGTTCCGCATTTAAAGCAGGGTTGCTGCGATGAATACTTAAATCGAACAGGGCAAATTCAATTTGGCGCAGGCTCTGCATTCCCGACTGGAAGAAACGTGCATCTAACAGTGCTTTAAGCAGGTGTTCTGGCAGGGTGTCTTGGGTTTCAATATGCGCACTCAGCATATCTAAACTATCTTGATCCCAAGTCCAAAATTCCATGAATTGGCTTGGTAATTCCACCGCATCCCAAGCGACACCATGTGTACCTGCCACAGCAATATTATCTACTTCAGTTAGCATGTGATGTAAGCCATGTCCAAATTCATGGAATAGGGTGATGACTTCATCATGCGTTAAAAGCGCGGGTTGGTCTGCAACAGGTGGAGTAAAGTTACACACCATATAGCAAATTGGTTTTTGTAAACCTTGTGCCAATTGCATGCGTGAACGGAAACCACTCATCCATGCGCCGCCGCGTTTGCCTGTACGGGCATATAGATCAAAGTAAAAACCACCAATCACTTGACCTTGATCTTCAAGTTCAAAATAACGTGCATCAGGATGCCAAACAGGGGCAGCGCGCTCAATAATATCGACATCGTATAAACGCTTGACGATGCTAAATAGACCTTCAACCACTTTCGGTGCAGGGAAATATGGTTTTAACATTTCTTGTGAAAGGTTAAATTGCTGTAATTTTAATTTTTCAGAATAGTAGCCTGTATCCCACGGTTGTAAGGTATCAATCCCATCTTGGGCGGCAATGGCTTTGAGTTCGGCAATTTCTTGTTCTGCAGGTGCACGAGCATGTTCTGCCAGTTCACGCAGGAATTGATCGACTGCTTCGACACTTGGTGCCATTTTGCTGGCAAGGGATAATTCTGCATAGTTGTTAAAACCGAGCAATTGCGCCATTTCTTGACGTAAACGCAAGATTTCTTCCATGATCGGGGTGTTGTCAAATTCAGACTGGGCTGATTGATCGGACGCGCGAGTAGTGTATGCCTGATACAAGGTTTCGCGCAAAGCACGATCATCGGCATAGGTCATAATGGCTAAATAGGCAGGAATATCCAGTGTTGCCACAGCTTGTTCCAATTCGCGTTGCTGACCATATTGTTTCAGCAATTCAACGCTGCTTGGCGGTAAACCTTTGAGCTGATCTTCGGACAATACTTTGTAATAGGCTTGGGTGGCATCCAATACATGATTGGAAAAGTCTGATGACAGTTGCGATAAACGCGCTGAAATTTCAGCATAGCGTTTTTTAGCTTCACCTTCTAAGGCCACACCTGACAGTTTAAAGTCGCGCAATGCCAGTTGAATTGCGCTTTGTTGTGCAGCAGGCAAATCTTTAAAGGTGTTGGCGTCGTGAATATGTTGATAGCTTTGATACAACACCGTGTGCTGACCCAATTGAGTGTAGTAGTCGCTTAAACTTGGTAACAGCGCTTGATACACTTCGCGGGTTTCAGGATTATTCATGACCGCATTTAAATGTGACAGCACGCCCCATGCTTCGCTCATGTTATTTTCGAGCTGATCAATCTGTTCTAAAACATTTAATTGCGCCGTCGTATTTTCAGGTACTGCAGTCAGATTATTTAAAAAGTTTTGTCCCTGCTGAATGGCATGCTCAATTTTTTGTTTTAAATCTGCCAGGGTAATTTGATCAAATTGTGGAACAGGCAAAGTTGCCTTTTCTAATGTCATGTCGGTCTGCCGATTTATTTCCTGTGTTATTTGTAGAAGTAAGGCTTCTAGAAGGATAAATCAAGCCTTGGGTGCTATTTATTCGCTCTTGTTTCACCGTGGATAGATTGAATATCTTGGATGTAGGTGCCAAAGCGCCCCTCAATGACCGATAATTTTATGAATAGATTTTGATTTTTGTAGTGTTCATATTCATCTACATTGATTCGAAACATACCAGTAGAGTCATACGGTGTTTCAATAGAATAGTAGACACTTCCTTTTTTACCATGTTTTTTAACAGCGCTTGCTTCCAATGTCACCACAGTAGGTGTACCCAAAACTAGGGTATGAAGCAGAGGAGGATAGACAACTAGATTTAAGTAAAGAAACAGAATTACAAAAATAGGGAAGAGGAGTAAAAAATAGAATTTTGGCTTTTTTTGTACATTTGTCCATGTACGTGGAATGATCCATTGTCCGTATCTATGCAGAACATAAAAGTAGATCAAAACAGCCAAATAAATCAACGTTGCAACAATGAAGGCTGTGATTTTGACTTGATTTGTTGGGGTGAAGTCTATAAAAAAGAGAGCAATCAGTGCTGAAATACTAAGTACAAAGACTAAGCATATTACATATTCATGGTAATAGTATTTAGTAATTTTCTGTGATGTCATGATTTTTAAGTGGTTTATTTTTATAGAGATATATTAAATGAAAAAGAGCGCCGTAGCACTCTTTTTTATTTAGTAAAATTTACTCACCCTTTGCTTTGGCATTGGATTTTTTCTTTTTCACCTTGGTCTTTTTTTTGGCTTTGTCTTTCGGTTTAGCTTCCGACTTCGCTGAGGTTTTTTTACCGTAAGAGCTCGGTTTGCTTTTTGGCTTTTTCTTCGGCACAGGTTGCTCACCGTTTTCACTTAAAGTCGCCTTGCTTGGACGCTCAGAAAAAACTTCTTCAGTGGCTTCACGGCTGAACGGTTTTGCCACGCGCGGTGCGCGCATACGAATAGCACGACCTGCATGGGTGAGTTGCTGCATGAGCTCAAAATCAATTTTGCGATCTTCTAAATTGACAGCCGCGACTTTAATTTTAACTTCATCGCCCAAGCTAAAGCTTTGACCACGTGCTTGTCCAATTAGACTTTGGCTGGCTTGGTCAAATACAAAGAAGTCATCGCCCAACTGGCTGACATGAATCATGCCATCGACATAAAGGTCTTTGAGAGTAACAAATAAACCAAATTCGGCTACTGCAGAAATTACGCCCACAAATTCTTCACCCAAATGCTGCTGCATATAGTGGCATTTTAGCCATGTGGTGACAGAGCGTGAGGCTTCATCGGCACGACGTTCAGTTGCAGAATAATGTTCGCCTGCATCATCTAAAGCTGCGCCCGAAAGTGGTGATGGTTTTTGTTTTAAATGCGCTTTAATGGCACGATGCAACAATAGGTCAGGGTAGCGACGGATTGGTGAAGTGAAATGCGTGTAGGCATCGTAAGCTAAACCATAGTGACCTGAATTATTGGCGCCATAATAGGCTTGCATCATTGAGCGTAATAACACCGCGTGAATACTTGGTGCATCAATACGATCTTTAGTGGCTTCAATCACCGCTTGATAGTCGGCCTGAGTGGGTTGTTCTGGAAAATGTAGCCCAAGTAATTTGACAAAATCACGGACTTTTTGAATACGTGAAAACTCAGGTGGCTCATGCACACGGTACAGCATCGGCACATCATGTTTCAGTGCATATTCCGCTGCGGCAACGTTGGCGAGCAACATACATTCTTCAATCAGTTTATGCGCATCGTTACGGGTGCGCGGCAAAATTTCGTTAATTCCACCTAACTCATCAAAGGTCATGTAGGTTTCAATGGTTTCAAATTCCATGGCATGACGTTCGGCACGTAAGCCTTTAAGCACTTGATACAGTTGGAACAGGGTATTTAATGATTTGCGCATTTCCCGATCTTCAGGAATTGCCGCACTGTCACCCTCAAAATATTGTGCCACTTGGGTATAGGTTAAACGCGCTTTGGAATGCATGACCGAAGGATAAAACTCAAAACCTGTGACCCGACCTGCGCGTGACAGTTTTAAATCGCAGACCATACACAAACGGTCAACCTGCGGATTGAGTGAACATAAACCATTCGATAAAGCTTCAGGCAACATCGGTAATACAAAATGCGGGAAATAGACTGAAGTCCCACGTTCCTGTGCTTCATCATCCAATGGTTTGCCTGTGCGGACATAATGGCTGACATCGGCAATCGCGACCACGACACGGTAGCCACCGCCTGGACGTTTTTCTGCGTACACCGCATCGTCAAAGTCGCGGGCATCTTCACCATCAATGGTCACTAAGGCTAAATCGCGTAAATCAACACGTCCTTCACGGTCTTGGGCAGTCGGTTCTTGAAAGCTTTCAGCTTCTTGAATGACATCTTCAGGAAATTCATACGGCAGACCAAATTCTAAAATGGTTTGCGGAATAATAATTTCAGTTTCAGCTTTGTCTGCCATCGACTGAATAATATGTCCTGTGGCAAATTCTTCGCGGGTTGGATAGTCGTCAATCGCAATGCGCACAGAATCGCCCAATTTAACTTGGGCATGTTCAATTAATTCTTTTTCAAGGGTAATGGGTTGATGGCTATTTGGCTGGGCAGGCTGAATAAAATATTCACCATCGTATTCTGACAATTTACCAATGATTTGTTTGACACGACGCTGGGTGACTTCGGTAATAAACCCCCATGCCTTGCCTTTACGATCTACCGATGTCTGGCGGACTTTGACTTGATCGCCATTAAACACCAAACGTAGTTCGCGTTCAGGCAATAAAATATCTTCATGACCTGCAATATTGGCTGTGCCTAAACCTTTACTGTTGATGTAAACCGTGGCGTCATGAGTCGGTTGTTCTGCAGCCAGCTGGAACTTGAATCCATCTTTCATGAGCTGACCATCACGTACCATGGCAATTAAACGATGGCTCAGGGCATCAATACTTTTTTGATCGGCAATCGCAAAATGCTCTACCAAGTCTGCATGTGACTGTGCCGCCTGCAAGGTTTCAATGGTTTCTAAGATTAAGGTACGGCTTGGAATAGGATTTTCGTAGCGTTCGGCTTCAGCTTTCGCTTCAGGATCGACCCAATTTTTCATCATGGAATAAACTTCATGTCAGAAGATAGGTTTAGCATAAGTCATGTACGG
This sequence comes from Acinetobacter sp. YH01007, assembly GCF_013420425.1. NCBI lineage: Bacteria > Pseudomonadati > Pseudomonadota > Gammaproteobacteria > Moraxellales > Moraxellaceae > Acinetobacter > Acinetobacter sp. YH01007. The sequence continues at coordinate 45,691 of NZ_VOYC01000014.1, forward strand.
AAAGACTGCACGTAAATGATTGCAATAATGTGTTTTCTGTCGTTATTTTACGATGTTTCTAGTTTTTGTGCAGCGATTGCCAAAAGTTCAGGCGTAATTCTGGTGATGAATCCTGAAAATTGTTTAAAAAATATTTAATTGAGCAAAAATATGCAAAAATTGTGGTATCGAAGCTTGCAGTGCTAGCACTTAATTTGTATTATGGCGGCACGTTACGGTGAGATGGGTGAGTGGCTGAAACCACGTCCCTGCTAAGGACGCATACGGGTAACTGTATCGAGGGTTCGAATCCCTCTCTCACCGCCACGCTTTACTTATGTCGCGCTCATAGCTCAGCTGGATAGAGCACTTGGCTACGAACTAAGGGGTCGGGAGTTCGAATCTCTCTGAGCGCACCAATAAGTAAACCGAACAGTAACGTATCGCCTAAATTGGCACACAAGTAATGCGCTCATAGCTCAGCTGGATAGAGCACTTGGCTACGAACTAAGGGGTCGGGAGTTCGAATCTCTCTGAGCGCACCAACTTGAACAATCAACCGCTTAAATGCGGTTTTTTTGTGCCTGAAATTTAGTAAACTCAAACAATAATCAGTTTATTAAAAAGAATAGCGTACTCATGGTTTTACGTTAAAATTCTTTTGAATCGTCCAATATCTGTGCATTTGATTGCAAAATGATGAATTAATACTTAACAGCCAGAAAAAAACACGTATAATGCACCCCATCAAGTCGTCGCGCTCATAGCTCAGCTGGATAGAGCACTTGGCTACGAACTAAGGGGTCGGGAGTTCGAATCTCTCTGAGCGCACCAACTTGAAATAAAAAACCGCACTTTTGATGCGGTTTTTTTGCATCTACACTATCTAAAAATGATGAAATTTCTGTGTCAAAAGCATGACCATTGTTTTACGTCTGGCTTTGAGCGAATAAACACGAAAAAAATAAGGAAAGTGCTCAATCTAGTGTAAGATTTAGCTCAATTTGAATGACTTGATGATGAGCTTATGTCTGACACGCAGCCAGCATTGTCTTTGCGCTATTTTTTAAATTTAGAAGAATCTCAAGACGGCTTTGCCCTTGCGACTTTTGGTAAAAAACAATTTACCCGTTTTATTACACCGTTGATTAGTGTGGCGATTATTGCTTGGGGCTTTTATTTGGGCTTCGATGGGGTAGGTCGCTATTATGTTGCACTCGGTGCTTTCTTTTTAATCTTGCAAACTTTAATGCGTTATTGGTTTTTGCCAATGATGTTTAAACGCCAGTTTGTAAAATACCAATTTGGAAAAAGCGAGCAAGGCATTGATTTATTTCAGGACTATGCCGAGCTGTATGCCAATGGTCGTAAACAGGTATTTCATTATAACGAGGTGCAAAATTTCGCTGTGGGTAAACTCACCTATATGCTGGAATTAAAAAATCGTACAGTGGTGATTGTACCGAAACGTGCATTTAATCTGCCTGCAGAACAAACGGTTTTTGAAAATACTTTTAAAAAGTAAGTTTTAATTTTCCCAATTTACGAGTTATTTGAGGATGATCATGAGTACACGTCCATCTAAAATTGTCTGTGTCGGTCGCAGTTATGCAGACCATGCCAAAGAATTAGGTAATGCTGTACCTGATCATCCTGTGTTATTTATTAAACCGCCAAGCAGTTTACGCAGTTTAAGTGATGGGATTACGTGGAATAAGGTCTGGGGCAATTGTCACTATGAATGTGAATTGAGTTTACGCATTGACCAGCCTTTAAATGCAGACACAGATCCTGCCAAAGTATTGGATGCTGTAGGTGCAGTGACTTTGGGCTTGGATTTAACTTTGCGTGAATTGCAGGATGAACTTAAGAAAAAAGGACAGCCGTGGGAACGAGCCAAAGCGTTTGACGGTTCTTGTGTGTTGGCAGATTGGGTGGATGTATCGGAAATTCAGGACTGGAAAAACGTGCAATATCGTTTGGACATTAATGATGAATTACGTCAGCAAGGCGATACCAGTTTATTGATTTTTGATATTGCGGCATTGTTGGCAGATATTAGCCAAGTATTTAGTTTAGAACCTGGTGATGTGGTAATGACTGGTACACCTGCAGGGGTGGCAGCATTACAGTCGGGCGATCAGTTGAAGATGACCTTACAAGGACGTACTCAGGCATTTGTCTGGACGACTTTTGTAAAATAAATAGTGGTGTAAACGGTGATGTCATCAAAAGATGAGTATCACCGTTTTGTACTTGCTTTTAAATCCAATGGTTATACTTTCAGTAAATGCTGAAATTTACTGCGTAATTTATTCAGTTTCGGTGGAACGGAAAAATTGCAGTAGCCCTGATTTGGATTTTTGGCAAAGAAATTCTGATGATAGTCTTCTGCAGGGTAAAATTCAGGTGCTGCACTGAGTTCAGTCACAACATTCACACCTTCAGCTTGTAAGGCTGCAATCATCTCGGCGGCAGCTTGTTGCTGTGTAGCATCTAAATAATAAATCACAGAGCGGTATTGTGTGCCGACATCATTGCCCTGACGGTTTAATGTGGTTGGGTCGTGTGTGGCAAAAAACACCTCAAGTAATTGTGAATAGCTGATCTGCTGCTCATCAAAATCAATCAAAATGACTTCTGCATGTCCGCTGTCGCCACGGCAAATATCTTCATAGCTTGGGTTTAAGGTATATCCACCTGCATAACCGCTGGTGACTTTTTCTACGCCTTGCAGTTGTAAAAATACGGCTTCGACACACCAGAAACATCCGCCACCAAACAATGCTTGTTGCATGATTTTGTCCTTATATTTTATGAATAAACCATTTTAAGCCTGTCTATTATTAGGCTTAGCCGTTAACGTGCAGCCGTTGGTGTTTCAAATTGAATCAGTAAATTTCCATGGCGATCTAGCAATTTCAGGGTTTTACCATAGACCTGATAATGCGTCACTTTATTTAGGGCTTCATGAAATTTCTGATCTAAGTTGTTGTTATTTAAGCAAGCCATTCGCGTGGTTGCCAATTGCCCCAATTGTAGGGTGTCACGTCCTGCGACATAACTACCGCTGAGTCGGTTACAACTATCTGAACCTGTGACTGTTTGTGTGGCGGCATCAAAGTTTAAATATGGCAAGTTTTGGCGGTTTGCTGCAGTATTTAACATACTGTTGCCCAATTGCGTAGCCGTCCATGTACGTTGTACTAAGTTGGCTTGATTGATTGCGCTAATTTGGCTTGCACTCGTTTGAGTTGGCATAGTTTCACATCCTGATAAAGCAATCATTGCACCCAATAAGGTGATCCCGAAGTATTTTTTTAGCATGGAATGATCTCTAATTTTTTGAAATTGTTGCTATCTAAACAAATTATGCGCCGTGGCTCTAGTTAAATTTGTATGTTTGCTGCAACTTTTTCCAAGATATGGTGTGGTTTTTTCTCTGAATTGATTGTATCTGCGCAAAATGACCAAAATAGGTCAGGGCAGCACTTTGTTCTGATAAGTCGGATGCGAATAAGGCGTGCTGATGTTTGCTGAAGAATCGAGCTGCACGCCTTGTCGAATGAGCGCGGAAAAGTCTTGGCTGTGGATATCTTTTAAGTTTTCCACACGTGGGTTAATGTGGGCACGTTGATACCAAGTTTGCATATCCCAACGATGATCCAGCGCATGCAAATCATATAAATAATTGGGTAAATAACCCGAAGCAAACAGACGATAGTCGGCAGGGAAACGTTTTTGAGATACTGCCTGAATCATGTCAAACAGCAGCGTGGTGCAATTACTGGTCAACGTATTATACCAACGCGCTTTGGCGGCTAAAGCATCGGCTTTATGCAGATATTCCTGAAACAGTGCTTGTGCTTCTTGTGGATTGAGCTGGATCGGGAAAAAATAAACTTGCTCACCCCGAATATTGCTGCGGGTGTAGATGATATCTTTTTCATCGGCAGCGACAAGGCTGAGTTCATATTGCCGAAAGAAGCCACCAATCGCAGAAAACTCTTCGTGTTTTTCTTTGCGAATTTCAATGGAAAAGGTGAGTGGCGCTTGATCGGCAAAGTCAAAACTGACTAAGGTATGCGCAATTTTTGGCCCCATCCAGTAAGAGGTGATGATATTCACCCCCGTAATCTGTTTCAGGTTAAATTGGCGGGTTTCCCAACGTTCGGTATAGCGACCATCGGCATGCCAGTCAAAATTGCGGACATTGTGCAGCGTGACCTGATCTTGTACTTGTTCATAATGCAGCATACGGGCTACTTCAGGGTTCCAGTCACGGTCTTGCTTGGCATCCATCCCAAAATACCAAAACAGCCCCAAGGCAAAACCCAAAAGATAAACCAAAATATCCTGATTGCGACTGAGCAAATGCTGAGTGATATAAATGCCCAAAATGCTGAGGGTGAAGGCTAGCCAAGTCCCAATCAGCACACGGCTCATTAACCAACCCAAAGGCTGATGAATCCACAAGGCCATACTGAGCCAAATAGAAGAAAGAACGACACCTAAACTGAAGATGAAATGCAGCATCCGCCATTCCTGAGGCAAAGTTAAATTCCGTTTAAGTCATCATAATCAAATATTGCCAAGGCTGTCAGCATTATTTTTGATAGCGGGCAAACTCAAAGGCAATCCCTGATTTTTCATCGACATGCTGTTCTGAGGCCACTTTTTTAAACTCGGCAGGAATGGCAGGATAATGCGCATCTCCCTGAACATCTAGTTCAATATGCGTCAGTTCCAAACGGTCAGCAATCGGCATAGTTTGGCTAAAAATTTCACCACCACCAATAATAAATAAAGTGTTTGGTTTTTCTGAGGCTTGAACATCGGCAACGGCTTGTTGCAAGGCATCTTCAATGCTATGCGCCACTTTTGTGCCTTCAAATGCCCAGTTTGGGTCGCGGGTAATCACCCAATTGACACGTTTAGGCAGGGTGCGTCCCATCGACTCCAAGGTTTTGCGTCCCATAATCACCACGCCACCTTGGGTGATTTCTTTGAAGTGTTTTAAGTCTGCCGAAATATGCCACGGCAATTGGTTACCCTGACCAATGCAGCGTTGTTGATCCATAGCGACTACGTGTACAACTTCTAAATTTTGAAATGACATAATTAGGCTCGTATTTTCTTAGTCTGCCAAGCATCTTTTGGGGACGTTGGGGCAATTTAAATGTTGAGATGATAAATCTAGCAACAGGCAATTAAACAGCGACAGGTGCTTTAATTGCAGGATGTGACTCATAGCCTACAATTTCAATATCTTCAAATTTAAAATCGAAAATATCTTTGATTTCAGGATTGAGTTTTAACTGACATAACGCCAGTGGTTCACGGCTTAGCTGTAACTGTGCCTGTTCAAAGTGGTTGGCATATAAATGCGTATCGCCACCTGTCCAGACAAAATCTCCGACTTCTAAATCACAGACTTGCGCGATCATGTGGGTTAGTAAAGCATAGCTGGCAATATTAAAAGGCACGCCTAAAAACACATCGGCACTGCGTTGATATAGCTGGCATGAGAGTTTGCCGTTGTGCACAAAAAACTGGAATAAAGTATGGCAAGGCGGTAAAGCAACTTGACCTGCTTCTTTCGGGTTCCAGCCTGACACGATTAAACGACGTGAATTTGGATTGGTTTTAATTTCATTGATTAACCATGCAATTTGGTCAAAACCATCTTGCTCATACAGACCATCGGCTTTTTGTGTTGCACCAAAATTACGCCATTGATGTCCGTACACTGGGCCAAGTTCACCTTCAGGACGACCAAAGCGCGCGGTTTGTTCTGCGGTAGACCATTCATCCCAAATACTGACTTTATGTTCTTGGAGATATTTGACGTTGGTATCGCCTTTTAAAAACCATAACAGCTCAATTACGATAGAACGGAAATGTACTTTTTTGGTAGTCAGCAGTGGAAAACCTTGTGCAAGGTTAAAACGCATTTGGTGCCCAAACACTGAACGTGTGCCTGTTCCGGTACGGTCACCTTTGTCGCCACCATGGTCAAGAATATGTTGGAGTAGGTCTAAATACTGGCGCATAGCGTTCTCTGGTCAAGCAAAAGAAATATTTTTTGTTTGGGCAATTCGATGCCCAGTAAATCAGAAAGAATAATAGCAGAGTTTTTAAAGTTGTGACTTTATTGTGTGTCGGAAGCGTGATGTTGATGCAGTAAAGCCAACGGCGAAAACAGGCAAATAGCCAAAGCGGTAAAGCCAATGCCTTGAGCGCCCGACAGTAAAATTTCACCGTGTTGAATCTGCATGAAAATTATTGCGAGTAACAACGCCAGTGGAATCCAAGTCAATAGTCGTGCCAACCAACCTGTGGGATGTTGTGCAGTAAAATGAATTTTGCAGTAACGACAAATTAAAAAAACAATACCTGTGGCCAGAAACATTAAAATCGCATCGAGCTTTAAGGGTTCTAAGAAGTATACCGCTGCAGTGACCAGCGCGATCACCATCAGCAGGGCAATTTTCTTTGTGACCGCAACCTGTGGGTTAAACCAAAATTCAAGCATGTGAGATATTGATGTCTGAAAAGTGTAAGTAATAGATAGCACTGTAGCATAAAAAAGGCGAAGATTGACTTCGCCTGAATGGATGAAACCTGCATTTAAATGGGTAGTAGCTTAGCTGTTTTTTTGCGGCCCCCAATCATAAATTTTCTTTTGATAGGCATACCACATCATCCAGAAACCGACCAAAATCATTGGTAAGCTCAGGAATTGTCCCTTACTCATCCATGCAATAAAGAGCTGACCATGATCGGGTTCGCGGAAAAATTCGACAACAAAGCGCGCCAAACCATAACCAATCAGGAATAGGGCAGACACTGCCATGCGTGGACGTGGCTTTGAACTAAACCACCACAGTACAATAAACAGGATTAGACCTTCACATAAGGCTTGATACAATTGCGATGGATGACGTACCAATTGTAAAGGATCGGTCGGGAAAATCATCCCCAAAGCAAAATTCGGATCGGTCACAGGGCGACCATATAATTCACCACCAATAAAGTTACCAATACGACCAAACATTAGACCTGTAGGTACACATGGGGCAATAAAATCCAAAGTTTGAAACCACGTCATTTTGTATTTTTTACACCAGAACAGCATGGCTAAAATCACGCCCAGAAAGCCGCCATGGAAACTCATGCCGCCTGTCCAGACTTGGAATAACCACAGTGGATTTTCCAAAAATTGTTCAAAGCCGTAGAAAAACACATAACCGACACGTCCACCAATCACCACGCCCAAAGCGCCGTAAAAAATCAGGTCGGAAACCATGTCTGGTGTCCAGCCACGTTGTTTGGCACGGTAAGTTGCCAAACCCCATGCAAATAAAAATGCCAGTAAATACATCAAGCCATACCAATGGACTTGTAAAGGCCCGAGCGAAATAGCAACGGGGTCAATATTTGGATAGGTGAGCATTCCTGTTCCTTGTGATTCTGTTTTGCACAGATTTTAGCTGAATGTGATGAAAAATGTTGTACATTCAATGTGTAAAGATCAAGAGTTTAAATTATGTGTATTGTGGCATTGGCTTGGCAGGTCTTGACAGACACACCACTGTGTTTGATTTCAAATCGAGATGAGTTCTATCGACGTCCGACAGCAGCACTGGCAGCATGGTCTGATAGTCCAATTGTTGCAGGGCAAGATTTAGAATCGGGCGGTACGTGGATGGGCATTACCCCATCGGGACGCTGGGCTGTGATTACCAATTATCGTGATGCGAATGATGTTCGTGAATATCCAACTTCACGTGGGCATATTATTCAGGCTTTTTTAGAATCTGAGCAAACGCCTATCCGTTTTGCGCAAGCCTTAGAAAAACAGCAATGTGAATATGCAGGTTTTAATTTATTTGTGGGTGACACCACTCAAGCGGTGTACATGAGTAACCGTGGAGAAGCGCCGCAGGTTTTAGCTAAAGGCGTTTATGTGGTGTCGAATGGATTGATGAGTGACCCTTGGGAGAAAACTGCACGCTTACGCAAACGCTTTACGCAGGAGTTTTTACCGATGCTGCAATTGCCTGATCTTGCAACGGCAGAGCTAAATGCTGCGGCGTGGGATATTTTGCAAGATGAACGCAAAGTTGCATCTGAATTGTTACCGCAAACAGGGATTTCATTGGAGATGGAAGCGTTGTTGTCATCGACTTTTATTCAAAGTCCACTTTACGGTACACGTTGTTCCAATTTTTTACGTATGCAGGCGCAGCAATTTACATGGCTGGAAAAAACACAATATGGTGAGCAAAAGGGAGATATTGTGCAGCAACAGTTGAACATTGAGGCATAAAAAATGCCGACGTGATGTCGGCATTTTTAATTTATGGATGTTATCCAGCAATTGCTTTGCCGTCTTTACGGGTGATGACAACCGTTGCTGAACGAGGACGTGCAGTTTTATTGTTCATGTCAGTTTGTGTTGCAGGCCAATGGCTGCTTGGCGCATCAAAACTCTTTGAATCTTCACCTGGGTGCTGAACGTTAATAAAGATTGCTTTGTAGTCAGGTGTCATGGTTACACCTGTAATTTCACATTCTTTTGGCCCAACAAGGAAGCGACGTAAGTTTTTATCGGTGACTTGAGCACCAGCAATTGTACTTTGATCACCAACAGTTTTTACAACACCGCCATCACCAACTTGACCAGGTAGTGCTGCTAACATCATACAGTTTGTAACATCTGTATATGCGCCATCATCTGTTTGAATCCAAAGAACACCACGTGGGTCAAACCACATACCATCTGGACTTGAGAAGTCGTTTGCATCGCTTAAATTAGAAAGGTTAATTGTCGGATCCATACTTGCTTCAGCACCAAATAGATAGATATCCCATTCAAATGATGTTGCTGCAGTATTCTCTTCTTTAAAGCGGATAATATGACCATTGACGTTACCTTTACCACCTTCAGGATCGGTGTAGTTACGTGGGTTTGCAGGATCTGTTGCATAGCTTGAACCACGGTTCGAGTTATTGGTTAAAGTCACGTACACTTCACCATTTTCAGGGTTTACAGCAACCCATTCTGGACGATCCATTTTTGTAGCTCCTACAGCATCTGCTGCAAGACGAGCAAAAGTAAGGACATCCGCTTGTGAGCTAAATGGGTAAATAGCGTTTGTTTCGGTTAAGCCATTTTTACCATAAGCCAGTTCAATCCACTCTCCTGTGCCTGATGCATTAAATTTAGCGACATAGAATTTCCCTGAATTCATATATTTGTCGCCAGCTCGATAGCCACCATTCACATCTTTAGGATCCCATGTTGCATCTGATACAAATTTGTAGATGTACTCACCGCGCGAGTCATCGCCCATATAGAATGCAAATTTTTGCCCTTCAATTGCGCGGCTGGCGCGACAGTCTTCGTGAGCAAAACGACCTAATGCAGTACGTTTTACTGGGTTTGAGCGGCTATCGAATGGATCAATTTCTACAATCCAGCCAAATGTATTTGGCGCATTACGATAGTCTTGAGTTGCAGACTCTTTGGTTACGTTAGCAGCCCAACGATCATACATGTCTTGAGATTCAAAACCAGCTTCTGCTGTTTCCCAACCATAGCGTGAAGATTTATTCAAATACACGATGCGATCTTGCTCATCGCGTTCTGGAATTTTTTTACCATCAGCATCTAAAATATAAATGATGTTGTTTTTCGCATCACGTTTAACACTACCGTCTGCATTTTTTTCAGTTTGATAAGAGATCTCTAAGCCTAAGCCATAGCGTTTAAGTGCTATTTTTTCAGCTTCACTACGGGCTGAGTATTGGTCTGTACCTGAGCGTTGGAAATAACCAATAAAATTTTCTTCAGCAGTTAAATAAGTGCCCCATGGTGTATAACCATTACCACAGTTATTTTGTGTGCCTCGAGTTTGACGACCAGCGGGAGAGAATGCTGTGTGCAGTAATGGAGAACCAGCTACAGGCCCTGCAAAATCCATGACAGTCGAAGCTGTAATACGACGGTTAAATGGTGATGACTTCACAATCTCTACAGCTTGAGTTTCAGCATTTTTCTTAATATGAACGACTGAAACACCGTGTGCATTTACTTCACGAATCACTTCATCTTCTGGGCGACGTCCATCCTTTTTAGTTGCGCCTTTTGGATGTAAGAAGGTTTGGTTGATATATTCGTGGTTCAAAACCAATAAGCCATGATCTGATGCATTTTCATCATAACGACCAGTTTTAGTACTTAAGCCAAAATAGCTCATGCCATCGTGACAGTCACCAGAGCGGAATTGGAAACTTGGGCCAGATGGAACATCTGCATCTGCATTCCAATTGCTATAAGAAGGATTGATTGAGTCACCTAAAGCATATAATACAGTTGCTTGGTAACCTTCAGGAACAGTAACAATATCATTTAAATTTTTATCTACAGCTTTAAATGTTAATGTTTCAGGCTTGGTATTGGGTTCTTCTTTACTTGTTGGTGGTGTTACATTTGTATCTTCATCATCATCACTACATGCAGATAAAGAAGAAGCTAAAGCTAAAGCTGCTGCACCGCTTGCAGTTTTTTTAATTAAACTGCGACGGCTCATGCGTTGTTCTAGAATGTCACGAAAGTGCGTATTGTCTGAAGTGTTATTATCTAACTCTTGATCTTCATTGTAAGGCATAAAATCAGTCATTTTTTTTCCTAGCAAATTGCTTAGTCGTTTGAAAGTTATATGTAAATTAGTGGCTAAACATGACATGCGGGTTAAGCTTATGTGTCAAACTGATTAAATCCGTTCAGTTGTGATCTACACGCACAAAAAAAGAAGCAACCATGTGCTTCTTTTTAAAATTCAATATTTTAGATTAGCTGTGACTGACTCGGCGCTTCTCAATTAATTTGCCAAAAAACAAACCAATTTCAAACAGCATCCACATCGGAATGGCAAGCATGATCATCGATAAAGCGTCTGGCGGTGTGACAAACATGGCCACAAAAAAACAGCCAACAATAATAAAGCGACGTTTTTCAACCAAAGTTTGCGTAGACACGACACCAATCATAATCAGCAAAAGTGTGACAATTGGAATCTCAAAGGTAAAACCAAAAACCAAAAACAGCTTCAAACAAAACGTAAGATAGCTATTAATGTCGGTCATCGGGGCGACTGTTTCAGGGGAAACGCTAATGAAAAAGTGCAGAATGGATGGCAAGGCGACAAAGTAAGCAAAGCTAATTCCGATATAGAACAAGCAAATACTGCCGATCAGCAAAGGCAGCGCCAAACTTTTTTCTTTTTCATATAACGCTGGTTTTACGAATGCCCAAATCTGATACAAAATAAATGGCATCGCAATGAACAGCGCGACAAAAAAGTTTAGTTTAAACGGCGCCATAAAGGTTGCGGTAACATCAGTCGCAATCATGGTTGATGTATGTGGCAACTGTGCACGTAATGGTTCCGACAATACTTGATAAGTTTTATTGGCAAAGGGCAATAAACAGAAGAATAAGGCAAGAATAAGCCCTACAATTTTAAAAAGATGATTACGCAGCACCATCAAGTGCTTGGTAATTGGCATTTCTTCTAATGCGGCTTGCTCTGCCTTCACAGGCAAATGTGAAAGCTCAGAAGCGTTTGATTGGCTCATACTGCAACCTTCATTTCAGTATAGGGCGCTGTAGTATGTTGTAGCGCAGATAAATTTGAATGTGATGTCATTTTAGTTTTAGGGAGTAACACCGCAGAGGTTTTTTCAGTATTTAAAACCAAGGTGTAATGATGCTGTTGTAAGGTATTTTTTGATACGGCATGCGGGGAATGTGTGCTTTTTGCAGTTATATCTTCAAATATTTTTTCTTGCTGCATTTCATGCATTTGTGCTTGCATCTTTGCTTCAAGTTCCTGAATACGCGCCATTTCTTGCTGCATTTGCTCGCGTAATTCAGATAAACGCAATTCGCGGTCAATGTCATTTTGAACATTACTGACCATACGTTTAATTTTAGCGTACCACTTGCCGACAAAACGCGCTGCTTCAGGGAGTTTTTCAGGACCCAGCACCAATAATGCAATGATGCCGAAAATCAGCAGTTCCGTCATTCCAATATTGAGCATAATCTCAAACCCTCAGCCTTAATGCTTTACAGTCGAATTTACATCACTGCTATTGGCTTGATGTTCAATCGTACGAGGTTCTTTCAGTTGCGCCGCTTCTGCCTCATCATCTTTTATTGATTTTTTAAAATCTTTGACCGCGCCACCTACATCTTTACCTAAGTTTTTAAGCTTAGATGTACCAAATAATAAAATGACCACAATTGCAAAAATCAGCACGTGCCAAATAGATAATCCTGCCATGATTTAGACCTCTCAATAGTTGAGCCTATCTCAACAGGTCTGTATGACAATGCGGTGACGAATGTGTTGCGATTTGACGACAAGGGATGTTTGACCTGATTTGTAAAGCTTGAAAATAAAACAGCCCGTGTTTGAAAACGGGCTGTAAGATCAATCACATCTGTTAAATCTAAGCTTGTAAACTTGCTTTAAACAGTTGCATCGCCTGACCACGGTGACTGATTTTATTCTTTTCTGCTTTCGACATTTCTGCGCTCGACACTCCCAATTCAGGCAACCAAAAGAGCGGGTCATAGCCAAAACCATTTTCACCACGAGCTTCTGCTAAAATCTCGCCTTTCCAAATACCTTGGAAAATTTGTGGTAATGGATCATCGGCATGTTCAACCAAAGCCAAAACACAAACAAACATACCTTCAATTGCTGCGCCGTCTTGACGTAGTGGTTTGAGTTTATTCAAAAGTTTTTCATTGTTGGCTGCATCATTGCCATGTTCGCCTGCAAAACGTGCAGAATAAATCCCCGGTGCGCCGCCTAAAATAGGCACACATAAACCAGAGTCATCTGCAATGGCAGGCTTTCCTGAAATTTTTGCGGCATGGCGTGCTTTTAAAATGGCATTTTCAACAAAGCTCAAACCATCTTCAACAGCATCTTCAATATTTAGTTGACCTTGCGGAATCACTTGCACAGGCAAGTCTAATTGCGCAAACAGGGTTTCAAATTCTGCAATTTTTCCCTTGTTATTGCTTGCTAAAACCAAAGTACCTTGAGCGCGCCAATCAGTTACAGCCATAATTCAGATCTTAATTCAAAATAATATTGGATATTTTAACGGATTTTGCAGACTTAAAAGTTTAATCTTGCACAGATTTGTTTTCATACATGCTAATAATATTTAGGTTTCAAAAAGTAGGGGAATCATGATGAGCAAAATATCAGAGATTTACCGTTATTCGAGTCAGCACCGCGCATTACTGCAGCAAAGTGAGCGTTGTGGCTGTTTTTACTGTCTGGAAACTTTTGCTTATAGCGAAATTGAAGATTGGTGTGATGATGAGCAAACCGCAATTTGTCCGCATTGTGGTATAGATGCGGTATTAGGTTCTGCTGCAGTAGAAGAATTCAGCCCTGAACTGCTACAGGCCATGCAGGCAGTTTATTTCGGATAAAACAAAAAGCACCCGAAGGTGCTTTGAGATCACTTCAAACGTAGTTAAATTTATTGCGCTTGAATCCATTGGTCAGCACGGTCACGTGCTTGACGAATTTGTTCTTGAGTTAAGTTAGCTGCCAAAGCGGTTTTCTTACCTTCAGACAAAGAAATTACTTTATTGTCGAGCATGCCATCACGGGTAGATAACTCATACCACTGATACGCGCCCATATAGTTTTTCTTTTGTTCTTCCATCATGGCAAGGTTAAAGCTGGCACGGTTATCACCACGGCTAGCCGCCTTTTCAAAATATTGACGTGCTAAGACTTCGTCTTTTTTCGTGCCAATACCATCCGCCAACATACGGCCTACATTTAATTGCGCAGCCGATAAACCTTGATCTGCCGCAGCTTTGTACCAAGCAAACGCTTGACGGCTGTCTTGTTGAACGTCTTTACCTTGTTGATATTTCGTCGCTAAGTAAAATTGTGCGCCTGCCTGACCTGCTTTGGCTGCTTTAATCAAGCCATTAATATCCATAGTTGAATATTGAGCCGCTTGGCTCGCTACAGAAGATGACGGTGAAACATAATCTGCATGGGCTTGAATGCTCAACAGTCCAACCAATAGCGTGGTGCTTAATAATAGTTTTTTCATAGAGCGCTCACTCGATAAATTGCGACTTCACCAAACAAATTAGGCAGATGCTTACTGAGTAAACTATCTTGTTGATTCCCATTCACGGCAAGTCGGTTAATGATGCGAATATTATTTTCGGCACAAAGTGCCTCAAAATCACGAAACGTACATAAATGAATATTTGGGGTGTTGTACCACATATAAGGTAATGCATCTGAAACAGGCATTTTTCCTTTTAAGGCAAGAAAAGAGCGAGTCTTCCAATGCGCAAAGTTTGGAAAGGTAATAATTGCCTGTTTACCCACACGTACCATATCTCTTAATAATACGTCAGGTGCATCTACTGCTTGCAAGGCTTGTGCCATGACCACATAGTCAAAAGACTGGTCAGCAAAACGGCTAAGCCCCAAATTCAAGTCTTGTTGGATGATATTTAACCCGCGACTGATCGCAATTGCAATCTTTTCTTGATCAATTTCTAATCCGTATGCACGAATATTATGCTGTTTGCTCATGTGTGCCAACAGTTCACCATCGCCACAACCCAAATCGAGTACTTTAGAATTGGGTTTAATCCACTTTTCGGCAAGTTGCTGATCAAGACGCATTACACGGCCTCCTGTGGGGTTGCTTGAAGATGTTCTGTTCCACCCAAGAATGCACGCATGGCTTTTACGTATAGTGGAATTGGGAATAAGAACGAGTCGTGTCCTTGTTCGGCATCAATATCTAAATAGCTGACAGGCTTATGATTGCTAATTAACGCATCCACAATTTCCTGCGAACGTTCAGGGCTAAAACGCCAGTCGGTGGTAAAAGACACCACTAAAAACTTGCATTTTGTATTCGCCATGGCTTTTTGTAAGGATTGTTCGTATTCACGTGCAGGATCAAAATAATCCAGTGCCTTAGTCATAATTAAATAGGTATTGGCATCAAAATTACGGCTAAATTGTTCGCCCTGATAGCGTAAATAGCTTTCGACCTGAAACTCGACATCAAAACCATACATAAACTTGCCAGACTTTAAGTCACGCCCAAATTTCTGTTTCATGGCTTCTTCAGACAAATAGGTGATGTGGCCGACCATGCGTGCCAAAATCAATCCACGTTTTGGATAGCTGTCATGTTCCAAATAACGACCATGATGAAAATCTGGGTCAGATAAAATCGACTGACGTGCCACTTCGTTAAAGGCAATATTTTGTGCGGAGAGTTTTGGTGCACTGGCAATAATGACGCATTTTTTCAGACGGTCAGGATAATCTACCGACCACTGCAAGGCCTGCATACCACCCAAAGAGCCGCCAATAATCGAATACCAGACCTCAATGCCTAAACGATCAGACAGCATGGCTTGGGTTTTTACCCAATCTCGCACCGTAACTAACGGGAAGTCTGGGCCATAAGGACGGTTGTCATTTTCAGGGTTAGGCGATGTGGGGCCAGTAGAACCGTTACAGCCGCCAATATTGTTTAGCGCCACCACAAAGAAACGACTGGTATCAATGGCTTTTCCAGGGCCAATACAGGCATCCCACCAACCTGCTTTTTTATCATCGGCATGATGATAACCCGCAGCATGGTGATGCCCTGATAGTGCATGACAGATCAGAATCGCATTGGATTTATCGGCATTGAGCGTGCCATAAGTTTCGACCATGAGTTCAAAGCGGGGCAGAACACGACCACATTCGAGTTCTAAAGGTTCTTCAAATTGGAATTTTTCTGGAACAACAATACCTACTGAGTCAGCTGGAAAAGACACGGGAATAATTCGCCTTAAATCCTGAGGATGAATAAATAAAAGGATACCACTTGGGGTATCCTTTTCAAAATGCTTTTACATGTTAGCGCAAGATTATACTGCTGCTGCAACCACTTGATCTGTGCTTAACACACCTTGTTCAATCAAGCGGTTGGTGCAGGCAATAATTGCATCAATAGATGAGGTCACGATGTTGTCATGTACCCCTGCACCAAAGGCAGATTTACCTGTGCCTTTCACTTGCAATTCAATTAAAGCCAACGCTTTTGCATGTGCGCCCGAGCTAATGCTGCGCTCTTCATAGTTCAAGACATCAATTGGCAATTGCAATGCATTCAAAATTGCTGAAATTGGACCATTGCCTTCGCCGCGTAAGCGTTGCGTTTCGCCGTTTACCACAACATCTAGTTCAATGACTTGATTGCCATTTTCATCAGACAATTTGTAGTTTTGCGTTGCATATTGCGCATCTTTTACCGCAACGTAAGTTTCTTTAAACAAGTTCCAGATTTCGCTTGCGCTAATTTCTGTACCTTGTTCATCGGTACGTTGTTGCACAATTTGCGAGAATTCGATTTGTAAACGACGCGGCAAAGTCACGTTGTAGTTCGATTCTAACAAGTAAGCAATACCGCCTTTACCCGATTGTGAGTTGACACGAATCACTGCGTCATAGTCACGACCTAAATCTTTCGGGTCAATTGGCAAGTAAGGCATATCCCAAATTTCTTCGTTTTTCTGGAACTCAAAACCTTTCTTAATTGCGTCTTGGTGTGAACCAGAGAATGCGGTAAAGACTAAGTCACCTGCGTACGGATGACGAGGGTGTACTGGCAAGCCTGTGCATTCTTCAACTGTTGCAATAATTTCGTTGATGTTTGAGAAATCCAACTCAGGTGCAACACCTTGGGTGTACATGTTTAAGGCAATTGCCGCAACGTCTACGTTACCTGTGCGCTCACCGTTACCAAATACACAACCTTCTACACGGTCTGCACCCGCCATGATGGCCAATTCAGAAGCGGCAATACCACAACCACGGTCATTGTGACAGTGTACTGAAATGATCACGCCATCACGACGCTCAATGTTACGGTGCATCCATTCAACTTGGTCTGCATACACGTTTGGTGTAGACACTTCCACTGTTGCAGGCAAGTTTAAAATGACTTTATTGGTTGGCGATGCTTCCCAAATTTCAGTCACCGCATCACATACATCCTTAGCCACGTCTAACTCAGTTGCAGTAAAACATTCTGGGCTGTACTGGAATACCCACTCAGTTTCAGGTTGCTTCGCTGCGTATTCTTTTACTTTGGTTGCAGCGTTGATGGCCAATTGTTTGGCACCCGCCACATCTACATTCAAGACTTTTTGGCGGAAGGTAGGCGAGTTGGCATTATAAATATGCACAATTGCACGTTTTGCACCTTGTAAAGATTCAAAAGTACGTGCGATTAAATGGTCACGTGCTTGTACCAATACTTCAATATATACGTCATCTGGAATATGACCTTCTTCAATCAATTTACGTGTGAAATCGTAGTCAACTTGAGATGCCGATGGGAAACCAATTTCGATGTGTTTAAAACCAATTTTCACAAGCATTTGGAACATTTTGAATTTTTGTTCAATGTTCATTGGCTCAAAGATCGCTTGGTTGCCGTCACGTAGGTCGGTACTCATCCAGATTGGCGCTTTGGTAATTTCGTTATTTGGCCATTGGCGGTCTGGTAAGTCGACACGCTGGTACATACGACGGTATTTTTTACTTGGATCTGCCAACATCATGTGAAAACTCCTTGAATAGTAGCGGTTGCATCGGTCGTGGATAACGGCAACTTACTATAAATATAGATTGTGTCTATTCTATCAATTTACAAGCTATTTTCAGGAGACTATCGCTAAAAGTCGAATCATGGCACTTGTAAACCAATATCTGTATGTTAATCGATCTGCAAGGGTAATAATTCCCTGTTTTTTACATATACGGCATGTGCTGTGAAATATTTTTCGGCTATTGGCTGTTTTGGTGATAAATATAACTGCTGTTGATTAGTTCGATGCAGTTTGTTCCCATAAGTGCCATTGTGACTTCAAATTCTTCTTTTAACAACTTGATAGTATGCGCTGCCCCTAGCGCGCCTGCAACTGCCAAGCCATAAATATATGGACGACCGACCAAAACTGCATTTGCTCCCAAGGCCAGTGCTTTAAAAATATCTGTGCCACGACGAATACCACTGTCCAATAAAATGGGGAAATCTTGCGGTAAAATTTTTCGCAGCGTGCCTAAAATTTGAATTGGGCTGACTGCGGTATCTAAGATTCGACCACCATGATTAGATACAATAATACCGTGTGCACCGTACTGATACGCCTGCTGCGCATCGGCAGGATGTAGAATACCTTTGAGTAAAATAGGCAGCGGGCTGTGTTGTAACAACCACACAATATCTTCCCATGTGGCAGCCTGCTGCATTAGTCCATCAAAAAGAGGATGCTGATTTTCCTTGAGATGAGAGGTGTTTACAGGTGTTTGATATACTGCCTGAATATGTGCAGGTAATTGAAAATAAACGCGACGTTCACGATCCCGAATGCCCATGTACGGTGCATCAACCGTGAGAACAATGGCTTGAAAAGCATGATATTGAGCTTGAAAAATCAAATCCAAAGCGGCTTCACGACTACCTTGCCAATACAGCTGAAACCATTTTGGCGCAGAAGAAACCTGATTCAGTGTGCTCATTGAGGTGGTACTTAAATGACTGAGAATCATAGGTGCTTGCAGGGCGGCAGCGGCTTGTGCTGTGGCAATTTCCCCCTGCGGATGAAACAGTTGTTGATAAGCCACGGGGGCTAAAAAAATCGGGTGGGGATACTGTTCGCCCAAGAGCTGAATTTGGGTATTTGCCCCTGCAAAAGAATTTAAATGACGTGGCAACAATTGAATATTGGCAAAAGCAGCTCGGTTATTGTTTAGACTGTATTCATCGCCCGCAGCGCCTTCTAAATTAGCCCATGTGGTTGCATTTAAATGTAGTTGCGCCTGTTTTTGATAGTCGGCAATGGTTTGTAAATGTGGGGGAATATGGTTTAAGGCTGCCAATGGTGCGGTATTCATAATTGACTCCATTGACGAATCAAATTGTGATAGTGCGCAGTCAGGGACAATACTTCTGTGGTATCACCAAGTTGTTGACGTAATTGCAGAATGGTCATGTCTAAATTGAACAACATACTGCGCTGCCAGTCATCTTTCACCATACTTTGACACCAAGTAAAAGCTGCAATTCTTTGACCTGCTGTTACTGGTTCAACCCGATGTAAACTGGTCGCAGGATACACAATCGCATCGCCCGCACTGAGTTTGACTTCATGGCTACCATAGTTGTCTTCAATAATCAGTTCACCACCCTGATATTCTTCGGGTTCACTTAAAAATAAAGTCATAGAAACATCAGTACGAATCGGACGTTGTGCCTGCGCACAATATTGCACCGCACTATCGACATGATTGCCATAAGTTCCTGTGTTTTGATAACAATTGAACATTGGCTGGAGGATATGCAAAGGGAGCGCGAACGACTGTATTAAAGTCTGCTGTTTCAGTGCGCTGAGGATGTCTTGTGACAGTGTTGCACAGCTCGGATGTTGCAGGTCAAACTGCAAATTCTGTTTAATTTTCTGTGCTTGAGCCCCTGCACTGAGTTGACCATTTTGCCATGCATCTGCGGTGTCCAATTCAGCACGAATTCGTTGGACTTGAATTTTGCTGAGGACCTCTGGAATGTGAAGCATCATACCGATTCTTCCTGAAAAAGTTTGAATTCAAACTGCTGAACATTCTACAGCGTTGTTCGGCATGCAAAGTTCGAGCAATAGATGGTATGAAAAATAATCTATCGCTCGAATCTAAATCTGTAGCCTGTTTTAAGCGGGCTACTACAGATTTGCTATAACTTAGAACTTGTAGTTTAAGCTGATTGCTGCCGAGCGTGGCTGCCCAAGCACGACGCGACCACCACCATTGTTTAGCGTGCTGATGTATTCTTTATCGGCAAGGTTATAAAGGTTTAAATTTAACGAGGCATTTTTGTTGAAGTTGTAGCCTGCCAATGCATCAAACACGACATAGCCTGGAATATTTGGCATGTTGGCTGGTGCGTTGCTGTCAGTCACAACACGTTTTTGTTCATCGACATAACGCGCGCCCAAACCTAATTTAAAGCCCGCCCAGTCGTAGGTTGACCATAAACTTGCAGTCCATTCAGGCGACCAACGTTCCGATAAGGTTGTGGCACTCGTTGAACGTTGATTGAGTTGTTTCACTTTCATGTGCGCAACGCCTGCAGACAAATTCCAGTTTTCGGTCATTTGACCAACGGCACTCAACTCAATGCCATCGACCCGTTTTTTACCCTCTTGTACAGCAAGCTGAGAAATTGGATCTATAGTCGATTGATTTTCATTTTCTGTACGATACGCTGCAGCAGCCAAAGCCAGCTTGCCTTGTAGTAACTCCCATTTGCTGCCTACTTCATAATGATGGGTTTCTTGAGGCTTGGCATTGATTGCGTCATTGCCCGATTCAGACAGGCTAAAGTTGGCGCTGCCGGGCGGAGTCAGCGATTTTGCATACGCAGCGTAAATGCTGCTATTTAACGTAGGCTTATACACAGCGCCAAGTTTCCAACTGAACAGCGTATCGTGGGTGCTCAGATCTGTGGCCACCAAAGCATTTCCCCCACGTGGCAGAGTAAGCCCTTGATAATCTGTTTCATAATAATCGACCCGTACGCCACCATTCAGTTGAAAACGCTCCCCAAATTTTAGAGTATCAAATAAATATGCGGCTGCCGTTTGGGTTTCACCATCGGTATAACCGCCATTATAAATAAGCGCTGGCATGGCTTGATTGCGGTCTGGGTGATAAAGATTGGCCCACGGTGTATCGGCAGTGGCTTCGCCAGGCATCTGGGTTGCCATGAGTTTGCTAGATTGCTGTTCTTTTAAAAACTCCATGCCTGCAACAACATCATGCTGTACTGCCCCCGTTTTGACACTCCAGTTTAAAGTGCTTTGATTGGCCAGAATTTTATTTTCTTGATCGACGCCTTGGCGGGAGCGGTTCACTTCCCATTCGGCAGGGTTTGATGAACCATTGGTTCGAAGACCATTTGCACCTGTATTGATGCCTGTTAAAACCCGATTCATGTGGGTTTTCGCTACACGGGTGATATTGGTCAGTTTGAGTTGATCGGTTAAATCACTTTCAATTTTTGCGGTGAACATATCAGCATCGACATCTTCATAGTCATTGACATGACCATAAAAATTCTCCCGATTAACTTTAGGCGCAGTGGCTAACAGTGAATCGGTATTGTAAAAGCCTTGCATGCCCACAGTTGGAATGCCACCATCTGGAATATTGCGTTGTCTGATGTGTTGAGAATATAAATAAAGGCGTGTGGCAGTGTTTAATCCAAAGGCAATAGAAGGGGCGATGGCATAACTATTGTTTTCAATATAGTCACGTCCTTCTATGCCGCCTTCTTGCCCCATTACATTTAGACGAAATGCGGTATTTGGATTGATGGCCTGGTTAATATCTGCAGAAAGTCTTGTATGTTGTGCTGTGTTGTAAGTTGCAGAAATTTCCTGACTGCTTTCACTTTGCGGTAATTTGCTGACTAAATTGATATAACCCGATGCTGCACCACGACCCGCTTCTGAACCCGATGGGCCTTTGACAACTTCAATTTGATCAATGTTAAATACATCACGGCTGATTGCGCCTAAATCTCGGACACCATCAACATAGGTCGAGGTTTGGGTGGAAAAACCACGCATTTGAAAGGCATCGCCAGCACTAGTATTGCCATTTTCTCCCAATTGTAGAGTAATGCCTGGTGTATTGCGTAAGGCTTCAACTAAGGACGTTGCGCCTTGTTCTTGTAGCATTTCTTTTTTAATCACAGAAATTGTTTGTGGGGTATCCAACAACGGCTGTGTATATTTTGCAGAACTTAAACGGTCTGCCTTGTATTTGCTTTCGGCTTCTGATTTAACCGTAATGGTGGGTAAGTGGGTGACGTCATCTTCAGGGCTTGCGGCATGTGCAAGTAGTGGAAGAGAGGCGGCTAAAGCCATCAGTTGCGCAGAGCGATTGTGTTTGCGGCTTTTGATCTGTGCCATTTATGGTATTTCCCTAAATGTAAACCAACAGGAGGCCACGCTTTATTCAGCGTTTTTAGTTCAAAATGAATAAAGTGTGAAGTTGTTGTTATGACGTCTATAACAATTGTTGCTAATTGTATTGAGAATCATTATCAACAACAATGTGCGGAACGGCACTTTTTTCTAATTCTTATTTGAAAATAATAATCATTATCAATATTTTTATTTAATAAAACGATGTGAACGTGAAAGGCTTGGGAGTAAAGACAGAAAACCCTGCCGAAGCAGGGTTTGAGATGAAGTTTTAAGACTTAGAAGTCATAAGAAACAGAGAGCCAGTAGTTACGACCTGCTAAATATGTACCTTCAGAACTGCGTCCGATAGATAGATATTTATATGCCTGTTGTGTATCACCATTGATATCGATGTAATCCATATTTTGGGTAAAGTCTTTATCTAGTAAGTTGTTTACCGCAGCATTAATACGAATGTGATCGTTAAATTGATAGCTTGTGCCTAAGTTAAAGAGGTTATACCCAGAGAACTCATTATTTGTTTGTACTTCAATGCTTTGTGAGCCGGCATCTGTTGGTTTGGCAGTAAAGCGAGGGCGACCAGATTGGTACTCATGTTGTAACCAAATATCAAATGCATCATTAATATGCCAAGTTGAAGTCAAGTTAAGTAAATGTTTAGCAGTTGATTCTAAAGCATACCCTTTATCATCACCTTTGGTGATTTCTGATTCTGTAAAGGTGTAGGAGGCTTTGATATCCCATTCTGGGATAATTTGGTACTGCAATGAAGTTTCTAATCCGTAAATTTCTGCTTCATCAGCATTAAAGCTTTTACTAAAAGAGGTAACTTTGTTGCTGAAGTTAGAACAGTTATTGGTTTGACAGCTAAATGTTTTAGAAATAATTTTATCTTCAACTTGGTTGAAGAATGCTGTTGCCGTTAAATTTAAAGCATCAGTCGGTTGATAATTAAAACCAAGTTCATAGTTGACTGAAGTTTCTGGATCTAGATCAGGATTTCCGAGACTTGGTGTTGCACCTTGTCCACTATAACCATTGATACCGTTATACAAATCTTTGGCTGATGGAGTTTTATAGCCTGTGCTGACGCCTCCTTTAATCGTTAAGTCATCAGTTGTATTCCATACTAAATATGCGCGCGGGCTAAACTGTCCACCAAAACCACTGTGATCCTCAAAGCGTCCACCAAAGGTAAAATAAAGGTTATCTCTTAATTGCCATTCATCTTCAGCATACAGTGACCAAGTATCTTGAGTAAATTCTTTACCAATGCCTGCGATATCATCTGCAATAGTAGTGTCTTTATATTCGGTGCCAATAGTGAGTTTGTGGTTCGCAATTGGAGTGACTAAATGTGAGTCAAAGACTAAATCAGTATTTTCTAATTTGCGGGGTTGTCCTGCAAGTGCTGGAAATGCATCCGTTGGAATGGTGCGTCCTTTAGTCTCAGTTGTATTCTGACTGATATAAGTTTTCCACAAACCGAAGTTATATTGTCCATCATGACCTGCAGCAATTTGAATACGATTAAACTCAAGTTCATCTTCATATCCTGCAATACCGCCACGAGAAATGAAGTTACCCAAACGTTGATCTGAATTGTCATATTTTTGAGTTGATGAAAAACCATCGATCCAAAAAGAGTTTTGATCATCAAGTTTAAAGTCTAATTTTGCACCGATATCATAATTATCAGCTTTGCTTGGGCGTGGGTCACGACCTGTTGAACCCTGAATACGCTCTGAACGTTGACGGTCTAAATAGCTGCCACGTAGTTGCAAACCTAAACGGTCATTGATCAGTGGTCCATTGACGACAAAACTGGTTTTCCATGAGTCTGCTTCGGCATTACTTTCCATGACATTACCGCTGACAGTGACATTCCCATTCCACTCATCAGACACTTTTTTGGTAATGATATTGATCACACCACCCATCGCTTCTGAGCCATAGCGAGTAGCCATAGGTCCACGAATCACTTCAATTCTTTCGATTGCAGCCAGTGGGGGTAAAAATCCGTTTGATGTTTCTCCAAAACCATTTGGGGTAACATCTGAAGAGGTAGTTTGACGACGACCATCAATTAAAATTAAGCTGTAATCATTTCCAAGACCACGCATTTTTATATTTAGACCAGAGGTTTTACCGACACCAGAACGTATATCGATACCAGGAACATCTGCCAGTAAGTCTGCAATGCTGGTCGCATTTTTTTTCTCAATATCTTCTTTACTGACTATACTTATAGATGCGGGTGCATTTTTTAGCTCTTGTTCAAAACCTGCCGCTGAAACCACAATTGTGGAAAGTTGGTGGGTTGAAGTCGCATCGGTAGAGGTATTTGCGAAAACAGCAGTAGAGGTTGCCCCAAGTAATGCAAGACACAGCGGGTGTAGGTTGAACTTAGCCATAAAATTATATCTCTAATATGAATCAATGATCCTAATTTAGACCTATATGGTAATTAGAATCATTCATGAAGGAGTTGGCTAATAATAATGATAAGGATTCTTATTTACAACAAGAAATATACACAAAGTTGAAAATTTACAGAAAATAGCGCTCCGATTAAAAAAATTCAGTCGAGATCAGAACGTATTTTGTATATCCTTTAATGTTGTCATATAATGTGGCACTTTTTTATAAACTGTTATTACTAACTATATCGAGGAAGCCATGCAAGTAACTTCTGAAGCGGTTTCGGGCGTTGCCCGTCGTTTAAATGTATCTGTACCGACGAGCCGTATTAACGAGCAGTTTGAAGCTCGCTTGAAACGCACTGCCAAAACTGTGAAGATCAACGGCTTCCGTCCAGGTAAAGTGCCTCTAAACGTTGTTCGTCGTGAATACGGTGCGGGTATTTATCAAGAAGTGGTCAACGACATTATTCGTGACACCGTGTTTGAAGCAATCCAACAAGAAAAAATCAATGCTGTGGGTATGCCAAACATCGAAAAAACTGAAATGAAAGACGACGCTTTAGTATATGAAGCGACTGTTGAAGTTTATCCAGAAGTTGAAGTGAAATTTGACGGTTTGGAAGTTGAACGCAAGTCTTCTGAAGTAAATGATAGCGATGTTGAACAAATGCTTGAAAACCTTCAAAAGCAACGTGCTTCTTGGGTTGAAACCAAAGGCATGGCGAAAAAAGACATGCAAGTGACTTTCGACTTTGAAGGCACTGTAGATGGCGAAAAGTTTGAAGGCGGTGCTGCTGAAGACTTTAAACTAGTACTTGGTTCTGGTCGCATGATTCCTGGTTTTGAAGATGGCATCGTGGGCATGAAAAAAGGCGAAGAGAAAGTTATTGATGTAACTTTCCCTGAAGACTACCAAGCAGCAAACCTTGCAGGTAAAGCAGCTCAATTCAAAATCACTGTGAAACTTGTTGAAAAGCAAAAACTTCCAGAAATTGATGCTGAATTCCTACAAATCTTCGGTATTTCTAAAGAAGATGGCGTAGACAAATTAAAAGCTGACGTTCGTAAAAACATGGAACGTGAAGTGAAAAATGGTTTACGTAACCAAGTGAAAGGCGCAACTTTTGATGCTTTGGTTGCTGCAAACGAAGTTGAACTTCCAGCAGCGATGGTTGCTCAAGAAGTTGACCGTCAACGTCAGCAAATGATTCAGCAATTCACTCAGCAGTTTGGTGCGCAAGGTGCAAAAGCATTTGACTCAAGCATGCTTCCAGATGAATTGTTCAAAGAACAAGCTGAAAAATCTGTAAAACTAGGCGTATTGGTTAGCAAAGTATTGGCAGATGCTAAACTTGAAGTTGACCAAGCACGTGTAGATGCTTACATCGAAGATATGGCTTCTTCTTATGAAGATCCAAACGAAGTAATTGAATACTTCAAAAATGACAAACAACAGCGTTCACAAATCGAAGCAGTTGTTTTAGAAGATCAGGTTGTAGATCACATCTTGGCTTCTGCAAAAGTGACTGATACATCTGTAAGCTATGAAGACTTATTGAAAGAGCAACAAGCTCGTCAACAAGGCTAATTGGCTTTAGGTAAAAAAGGCGCTTTGTGCGCCTTTTTTATTGCATCGCAGTTTTTGGTTTTTCACAGATCGACAACATTTAACTCAAAATATCTACGATTTAAGCTGTGAATATTTTGCAATTTAGACAATTATCCCTCATATTGTGAACATGAGTCGTGTCACAAGAATTTAGGAATAAATAACCATTATGTATGTTCCAACAATTGAAAATGCTTTAGTACCCATGGTGGTCGAACAATCATCTCGTGGTGAGCGTTCTTTTGATATTTATTCACGTCTTTTACGTGAACGTGTCATTTTCTTAACGGGTGAAGTCGAAGATAATATGGCCAACTTAATTGTGGCGCAGATGTTGTTTTTAGAAGCTGAGAACCCAGATAAAGATATTCACCTTTACATTAACTCACCAGGTGGTTCAGTGACTGCAGGTATGGCAATTTACGATACCATGCAATTTATTAAACCAGACGTCGTGACTTACTGTATGGGACAAGCAGCATCTATGGGTGCATTCCTGTTAAATGCAGGCGCAAAAGGTAAGCGTTACTGTCTTGAGAATGCCCGCGTTATGATTCACCAACCATTGGGTGGTTTCCGTGGTCAGGCATCAGATATTGAAATTCATGCGCGTGAAATTCTATTCATTAAAGAGCGTTTGAACCGTTTAATGGCAGAACATAGTGGTCAGGACTATGAAACTGTCGCAAGAGATACCGACCGTGACAACTTCATGACTGCGCAGGCAGCGAAGGAATACGGTCTTGTGGATGAAGTTTTAACAAAACGTCCATAAGTTTTAAAGATTGAGATATTGGAGTGACTATGTCCGAACATCCTCAGGGACAAAAACATTGTTCATTTTGCGGTAAAACGCAGTCTGAAGTCGGGAAGCTGATTGCAGGCGAGGACGCATACATCTGTAATGAATGTGTGGACGTATGCTTAGACTTGGTTCAGACCAGTCAACAAGTTGAGTCGGGTGATTGGGCAACACGTCCATTGCCAAAACCACATGAAATTCGTGCTGCGCTTGATCAGTATGTAATTGGTCAAGATACTGCGAAAAAAACCTTATCGGTTGCAGTATATAACCATTACAAACGCCTAAAAGTGAGCAATCAGGCGCATAAAGCAGGCGATGCTGTCGAAATCTCAAAAAGTAACATCATGTTGGTAGGTCCAACGGGTTCGGGTAAAACCTTACTTGCACAGACCTTAGCACGTCTATTAGATGTGCCTTTTGCAATGGCAGATGCCACGACTTTAACCGAAGCGGGTTATGTGGGTGAAGATGTCGAAAACATCGTGCAAAAGCTGTTGCAAAAAGCCGATTACGATGTAGAAAAAGCACAAAAAGGCATTATCTACATTGATGAAATTGACAAGATCACGCGTAAGTCTGAAAACCCATCAATTACTCGTGATGTGTCTGGTGAAGGTGTTCAGCAAGCCTTGCTCAAAATGATTGAAGGCACGGTGGCTTCTATTCCGCCTCAAGGTGGACGTAAGCATCCGCAGCAAGAATTCATTCAAATTGATACTTCAAATATCTTGTTTATTTGCGGTGGCGCATTCTCTGGTTTAGAGAAAATTGTGCAGCAACGCCAAGAAAAAGGCGGCATTGGTTTTACGGCAGACGTGAAGAAAAAAGATGAAGGCAAGAAATTGTCTGATTTATTTCGTCAGGTAGAAGCAACCGATTTGGTGAAATTTGGCTTAATTCCAGAGTTCATTGGTCGTTTGCCTGTAATTGCAACGCTAGACGAGCTAGATGAAGATGCATTGATGCAAATTCTGACCGAGCCGAAAAATGCCTTAACCCGTCAATATCAATACTTATTCGAGATGGAAAATGTCGATTTAGTCTTTGAAGAGGCGGCATTACGTGCAGTGGCGAAAAAAGCCCTTGAACGTAATACAGGTGCGCGTGGTTTGCGTTCAATTCTGGAAAATGCCTTGCTCGAAACCATGTACGACTTGCCAAGCCGTACCGATGTTGGCACAGTGGTAGTGACTGAAGCGGTGATTGAAGAAGGTGCTAAACCTGAATTTCAGACCGAACGTCAGCCTCAAACAGAAGAACCTGCAGCAGAAAAAATTGACTTAAAAGTATTAGACAGCAAAACTGCTTAATACGCTATTCGTCTGAAACGTGCAGAAACGCTAGGTTTCGGCACGTTTTTTTATTGTCAAAAAAATCAAGGCAGTGTTAATCTTAGACCTAGGCGTGGATGCCCATTATTCAAAACAACAATTGCAAAATGAATTTGCAGCGTGATTTCAAAAACGTGATTTACAAAAATAAGAAACGCAGTGAGGGATAGACATGCGTGGTGTCGCAATCTTGGTCGTGACCAGTTTAATGTTGCTGGGATGTCATGGCAAAAAAAACGTGGTGCAACAAACGCAACCACCTAGTACCTTAAAAGTTTTAGATTTAGAACAAAAACCTGGTTTTGTAGAACAACACCGTTTGGGCATGATGACCATTGGTGGTTGGGTCAATCAAAAACTAGGGCAAAATTTTAAACCTGTTCAGGCACAACATGCCGATGCTGCCATCGTGTATTTATATCGTCCAGATTCTAAATGGAACAGACAGGAAATTGTCGCTGCTAGTATGTTTATCAACAAACATCGGATTCCAAGTTTATTGCACAATCATTATTACTGGGTTGAACTGGCACCGGGCGCGTATCGTCTGAGTGTGAGTCGTCCTTTGGGTGCATTACATTTCCAAAAACCAAAGTATTTGGATTTTCAGGTACAGGCAGGGCAGTCGTATTTTATTAAATATGATGAAGAAAACTTGAGTACCCGCAAAGAGGTTTCAGGGCCTTTAATTCTTATGCCTTCAAGTACGGCACAACAGGAAATAGCGTTTACTCAATTGAAAACCGAAAGCTATAACTTTGTCGCGGAAGATCAAACCACAGGTAAGTTGCGTAAAAAGCCACAAAAAATCAAGCATGAGAAATATGACCCTGCGGAAGATGTGCACTTAACCCAACCCTTTAAATTGTGGGATCCGAGAACGTGGTAAGGTTTTGCATCTTTATCTCATGCATTGCTTTTATTTATTTCCAGTAAGCATAAAAAAGCACCCAATGTTGGGTGCTTTTTCGCTTATTACTAAATTGGAATATTATTCTGCTGCAGCATCTACAACGGGAATCTTGCCAATTTTAGCTTGCCAGATTTTTGGTGCAATCGCGTGGATAGATGTACCATTGACATCTACCGCAACAGATACAGGCATATCTTCAACTTTGAATTTGTAGATTGCTTCCATACCTAAGTCTTCAAAAGCAACCACTTCTGCTTCACGTACTGCTTTAGATACGAGGTAAGCCGCACCACCTACAGCCATGAGGTAAGTCGCTTTGTGATCTTTGATGGCTTCAATTGCTGCAGGACCACGATCTGCCTTACCAATCATACCGAACAAACCAGTGTGTTCTAAGACTTGGCGGGTGAATTTGTCCATACGGGTTGCCGTTGTTGGACCTGCAGGGCCAACGACCTCATCACCAACAGGATCGACAGGGCCAACGTAGTAAATGAATTTGCCTTTTAAGTCGACTGGTAATTCTTCACCATTGTTGATCATGTCGACCATGCGCTTATGTGCAGCATCACGACCTGTGTAAATCGTACCGTTTAATAACAACGTGTCGCCCGGCTGCCAAGAGTTCATTTCTTCTTGGGTAATGTTGTCTAAATCTACACGTTTAGATTTAGATGAATCCCAAGTTACTTCTGGGTAGTCCTCAAGTTTAGGCGCTTGAATATGCGCTACACCTGAACCATCTAACTGGAAGTGTGCGTGACGAGTTGCCGCACAGTTTGGAATCATACCCACTGGTTTGCCTGCAGCGTGGCAAGGGTAGTCTTTGATTTTAATATCAAGAACTGTGGTTAAACCACCTAAACCTTGTGCACCAATACCAAGTGCGTTCACTTTCTCGAAGATCTCGATACGGAGCTCTTCCATTTTGTTTTGTGGGCCACGACGTAATAATTCGTCCATGTTGATTTCTTCCATGAGTGCTTCTTTTGCAAGCATCATGGCTTTTTCGGCAGTACCACCAATACCAATACCAAGCATACCCGGTGGACACCAGCCTGCGCCCATAGTCGGAACAGTTTTAAGTACCCAATCTACAATTGAGTCAGATGGGTTCAACATCGCCAATTTAGATTTGTTTTCTGAACCGCCACCTTTGGCAGCAACTGTAATATCTACTTTGTTACCCGGAACGAGTTTGTAGTGAATTACTGCAGGGGTGTTGTCTTTGGTGTTTTTACGACCAAATGCAGGATCAGCCAATACCGATGCACGAAGTACGTTTGAGTTTTCTAGGTAACCTTGACGTACACCTTCGTTGATCGCATCGTCCAAGCTCATGGTTAAATCAAATTTAACGTCTAAACCCACTTCAAGGAATACGTTTACGATACCAGTATCTTGACAGATTGGACGATGACCTTCTGCACACATACGTGAGTTAATTAAGATCTGTGCAATCGCATCTTTCGCAGCTTTGTTTTCTTCACGATCATAAGCACGGCTCATCGCTTGGATGAAGTCTTGTGGATGATAGTAGGAAATGAACTGAAGCGCGTCTTTGATCGAAGTGATCAAGTCATCTTGCTTGATAATAGTTGTCATATCAAAAATCTCTTGAGCGGGCGGATAGCTAGCGGGCTAAATTATAAGATAAAATGCAGCGATTGTGGGCACTTTGATCAAGCTTTGGGCGAAAGTTTAATATCAGTCGTTAGCTTGAGAGAATTTGTGAAATATCCATAAAATTATGTCGTCAAAACGGGCCATGATTTTGCTGTTTTGTTGGTGCAAATTTAGCTATGTTCAAAGACTTCTTTGGAATGATGTTTGGGGTAAATATGAATGATCACACGCATTTAGCTGCTCAGATTATCCCCATTTATCAACGGCATGCAAAAGCGTGGACAGACTTGCGCGGTCAGTTGTTATATGAAAAAACTTGGCTGGATCGTTTTCTTGCTTATTTGCCTGCGCAGGCCAAAATATTAGATTTGGGCTGTGGTTCGGGGCGTCCTATTGCTGCATATCTATTACAGCATGGGCATCAACTTACAGGAGTAGATAGCGCAGACAGCATGCTGGAGATGGCACGTGAACATTTTCCTGAACAGTGCTGGATTGAAGCCGATATGCGCTCAGTGAACTTGAATCGGTGCTTTGATGGTATTTTGGCGTGGGATAGCTTTTTTCATTTAACGCCAAACGATCAGCGCTGCATGTTCGAGAAATTTGCGCAATGGTCTACCGCCAATACAGTTTTAATGTTTAGCAGTGGACCTGCTGCGGGTGAGGCGATTGGGGAAATGTTTGGTGAAGCACTTTATCACGCCAGTTTGTCGCAGGATGAATATCGGCAATTGTTAAAAGATTATGGCTTTAAAGTTGTGAAAATGCTCGCGGAAGATCAGGACTGTGCAGGGCATACGGTGTGGTTGGTGCAGAGGTTTTAAAAATAGATTGGATGGAGCTAATCAATTTTTGTAGTGATCTATGAATCTACAGTGTGGAATAAAAAAACCACCCAATTTTTCAATCAGGTGGTTTGTAAAACTTAACTTTACGAATTATTGAGCTGCTTGTTGCTCTGCCTGAATCGCAGTCAATGCAATCGTGAACACAATGTCATCTACCAATGCACCACGTGACAAGTCATTCACTGGCTTGTTCAAGCCTTGTAGCATTGGGCCAACACTCACCACGTTAGCAGAACGCTGTACTGCTTTATACGTCGTGTTACCTGTGTTCAAGTCAGGGAAAATGAACACATTGGCGCGACCTGCAACTTGAGAGTTTGGTGCTTTAGAGCGACCAACACTTTCAACCGATGCTGCATCGTACTGTAATGGGCCATCAATCAGTAAGTCAGGACGACGTTGTTTCGCAATTTCAGTCGCTTTCGCTACTTTTTCTACGTCAGCACCTGCACCCGAAGTACCAGTTGAGTAAGAAATCATGGCAATACGTGGGTCAATACCAAACGCTTTTGCAGAGTCAGCAGATTGAATCGCAATTTCAGCCAATTGTTCAGCATCTGGGTCTGGGTTAATCGCACAGTCACCGTACACATATACTTCATCTGGTAACAGCATAAAGAATACTGAAGATACCAATGAATAATCAGGTGCAGTTTTAATGAGCTGGAATGCAGGACGAACTGTATTGGCTGTAGTATGCACAGCACCAGACACCAAACCATCAACCTGATCAAGTGCTAACATCATCGTACCTAATACGACAGTATCTTGCAGCTGTTCACGTGCTTGATCGTCAGTAAGTTTGCCTTTACGCATCGCAACCATTTTTTCGACATAGTTTTCACGAATCAAGTCAGGATCAATGATTTCTAAGTCGTGTGGAAGCTCAATACCGCGTGCTTTGGCAACATCGACTACCGCTTCTGGTTTTGCCAATAATACGCAGTGGGCAATACCACGTGATTGACAAATCGCTGCAGCTTGAACGGTACGTGGCTCATCACCCTCTGGAAGCACGATACGTTTTTTCGCTGCAATAGATTTTTGCACCAATTCATGGCGGAACGCAGAAGGCGATAAACGTGGTTTATGCGTATCGCTGATTAATTGGGTTAACCATTCTGCATTGATGTGACTGGCCACAAAGCGGGTAACTTGTTCTGCACGCTCAGTATCATCTACAGGAATTTCGTTGCTCAGGTTTAATAACTGTTGTGCAGTTTCAAAGGTGCTCAATTTAGTATGTAAAATTGGCAAGCCATTTTTCATTGCTGCTTGGCAGAACTCTAAAGCTTGTGCGCTTGGTGCTTGATGTTCAGTTAACACCAAACCTGCAAGTGGAATACCATTGCTGCTGGCTAAGCTACTGGCAAGCAATACATCGACACGGTCAGAACCACTGATAATCAGCTCGCCTGCAACGAATTTATGCATTTCGTGTTCAATATTCGATGCAATTAAGCTGCTGTGTAATACACGGCGCTGCGCTGCTTCACCTTGGTTAATCCATTCTGCAGAAATGTGTGCAGCCAAGTCCGACATGCGTGGCACACTTAAAGTATTGCTGAATGGCACCAAGCCAATCACTGGCATGCAATCTTTACCAATCATTGGATGTGTAGTTTGAATTTTGCTGACAAACTGGTTGGTGTCGCTAATTAAACGTAAGTTTGGATCAAGCGTAACAGGAATTTGTGCAGAATCTTCTGGTAAACCTTTGGTACGCATAAACAATACGCCCGCAGTACGCTCACAAGTTGCACCACCAAAGAAACGTAATTGATTGTCTACTTTTGACGCTGTTTTAACAGCATTGTTGATGTCGGCATTGCTGACAATAATGACTTTTGCATCAAGTGCTTTAGCCAAATTTGCATTCAATTCAGTTGCAAATGGATCACGTCCGTTTGGCAACACGCCTTCTACAATAATGATATCGTGATGTTTAGAAATTTCACGATGTAAACGAACTGCATCTTCAAGCAATTCGTCATTTTCATCATTTTTTAAACGCTCAGTCAGCGCAGTATAAGAAATCGGCTCAACTGTTTCATGCTTGAACAGGTGACGATACAACGCAGTTGTGCGGTCTGCTTCAGGTTGTAATTCTTGTGAAAAAGGCTTTAAGAAACCTGCTTTTACGCCTTGGCATTCCAAAGCGTAAATTAAACCTAAACATGCTGATGTTAAACCAACACCAATTTCTGTAGGAACCAAAAGTATTGTTTTCATAATTTTTTCTAAATCGTAAAGGGACTGATTGAAAGTGGCTGAGCACTACGATTGCTTAAGCAATCGCAGCGTCACATTCAGACTTTTTTGCAGCTGACTTTAGCTCCTCTGCAACTTGCGCAGTTTCTTTCGCAATACGGCCTTCTTCGTCAGTTGGTACAACCCAAATTTGTGGACCGCCTGTACCTGCATCAATACGACCTTCAGTACCGCGTTTTAAGCTGTCATTGCGTTCTTTGCTGAAGTTAAAGCCAAAGTGTGGCAAGTAAGATACAGTTTTTTCACGGATGTACGCAGAGTTTTCGCCAATACCACCTGTGAAGAATAAGCCATCTAAGCGTGGTAAACCACAGCTAAGTGCAGCTAAAGATTTAGCTAAACGGTAGCAGAATACTTCAATTGCAAGCGTTGCATCTTCGTTGCCTTGTTCAGATGCTTCAATCAGGGTACGCATGTCGTTCGATAAGCCTGACAAACCAAGTAAACCACTTTGGCTGTTTAGCATTTTGTCAATTTTGTAGATATCCCAACCTAAGTTGCTTGCAAGGAAGCTGTGTAAGCTTGGGTCTACATCACCACTACGAGTACCCATCACCAAACCTTCAAGTGGGGTTAGGCCCATCGATGTGTCTACACTTTGACCATTCCAGATTGCACAAGTCGAGCTACCGTTACCCAAGTGAGCAGTTAACCAGCCACCTTGTTTGAAGCTGCCAGCCAACTCTGAACCGCGCTCTGAAACGTATGCGTGACTTGTACCGTGGAAGCCATAACGACGTACGTTGTGGTCGGTATATAAGAATTTAGGCACTGCATAACGGTAAGCGTGAGCAGGCATCGTTTGGTGGAATGCAGTATCAAATACAGCCACTTGCGGAAGTTCTGGGAACAAACGCATTGTTGCTTCAATACCCACCAAGTGTGCAGGGTTGTGTAAAGGTGCAAGCGGAGTTGCTTCACGAATACGTTGCACGATTTCTTCAGTTAATAATTCTGCTTTGGTTAAAGTACCGCCGTGTACAACGCGGTGACCAATGGCTTGTGGCTTATATTGAGATAAGCGACCAAGAATAGTTTCCAATGCTTTTTCATGGTCAGCATGTGGAATAGAAAGTTCGAGCGGCTCACCACCTGCGGTAATGCCTTTAATGCGCGCATCAGCAGAACCTAGATTTTCTGCCAAACCAAAGATACGATCTCCAACGCTTTCAGATACAAGCGCATATTTGATAGAAGAAGATCCGCAGTTAATCACTAATACTGATGTAGTCACTTTTATGTACCCGAATTCTAATTGAAGTTATCCCTAGTCAATCAAGCTGCATTGCAAGATATGGCAAACGGCAATCTATTGTGTTGCAATCTTGATCATTACGTATGTTTTATCATGGGTTTTTTATTGCTCCTAGATAGACTTTAGGAGATTAGACTTAAGCATTATCGACCATGAAATCAGAAATAATTAAAATTTATCAGCCCGAAACTTTCATTTTTTCATGAAATGATGGTCTAAAATTTCTGCTTAATTCCTGTTGTATTCTCTTAACATAGCACACTTCATTCTGCAGGCGAGTGGCAAACTGTTTTAAATTATTTCCTCAATCTTTGTCGGTTTATTTTGATTTGGCAGCGTATTTAATTTCCGACCAACGGACAATCACATAAGCAATCAGTGCCACCATAAAAAACACCAACATCATCCACGCCAAGCCTTGTAAGGTTTCAATAATGGTGCGGTAAATTTCCAATACCCAGCGTTCTTGCGTCAGTTCAATCACAATTCTTTTGTCATTTTCGGCATAGGTGAGTGGGGTAATGTATTTTTCCATATCGTAAATACGAATGCCTGAAGATGTGCCGACCACCATGCCTGCAAATTTGGTGTACTTTGCCCATGCTTCATGAATTGGGTCGTGGATGATACGCGCCAAAATTGCATTGATGGAGCTGGAAAACAGACGCATGACAATGAACGACACCAACAGTGCTAAAGCAAAGGTACTAATAATCAAATAATAAAACATAAGCATCGCCACTCTTTTTGATGATTTTTCTAATCTTGATGGTGTTTTTATTTTAAGTGAGCGTGAGGCAGAAATGTGTAGTGGAACTGTGTCTTAAAACAATGTCTAAAAAATAGAAGGGAATAATGTTCAGCTTCCTGTGAAACTGAACATTATATTTGGATATTGCAAAATTACAGATGGATTTTATTGGCGGATTTGACCATCGCCAAACACGATCCATTTTTGTGAGGTTAAACCTTCCAAACCGACAGGGCCACGGGTATGAATTTTATCGGTAGAGATTCCAATTTCAGCACCTAAACCATATTCAAAACCATCAGCAAAGCGTGTAGAAGCGTTAATCATGACTGAACTAGAATCTACCGCAGCCAAGAATTGACGCGCCAAACTAAAGTTTTCAGTAATAATGGCATCAGTATGATGTGAACCATATTTATTGATATGTTCAATTGCCTCATCAATTCCTGAAACCACTTTAACTGCCAAAATTGGGCCTAAATATTCGGTGTACCAATCTTCTTCGGTTGCTGTTTTAACACTTGTACCCAAAATCTTTTGGGTTGCAGGACAGCCGCGTAATTCGACTTGTTTTTCTGCATATAGCTCGGCAATACGTGGCAAGAATTGTGCGGCAACAGCCTCATCGACCAACAATGTTTCCATGGCATTACAGACGCCATAACGGTGAGTTTTTGCATTCAGGGCAATAGGCAGGGCTTTTTGTAAATCGGCCTGTGCTTCTACAAATACGTGACAGTTACCATCCAAATGTTTAATCACTGGAATACGCGCTTCATTGCTGATGCGTTCAATCAGACTTTTACCGCCACGTGGCACAATTACATCTACATATTCAGACATGGTAATTAATTGCCCAACGGCAGCACGGTCTGAGGTGTTAATCACTTGCACCGATGTTTCTGGCAAGCCTGATGCTTTTAAGCCGTGTTGAATCGCGGCAGCAATCGCTTGGTTAGATTCCAGTGCTTCAGAACCACCACGTAAAATAATCGCATTGCCTGATTTTAATGCCAAAGACGCAGCTTCAAGGGTTACGTTTGGACGTGATTCGTAAATCATGCCCACCACACCTAGCGGTACACGCATTTTGCCCAATTGAATACCAGATGGACGGTAAGCCATATCGGTAATTTCACCAATTGGATCCATGAGACCAATCACATCTTTCAGACCTTGTAACATGCCTTTAAAGCGTGCGGGGTTAAGTTCTAAGCGATCAAGCAGTGCGCTATCCAAGTTGTTGTTACGACCTTTGGTCATATCAATTTGGTTGGCAGCTAAAATAGCGGACTCGCTATTTTCCAATGCCGTATAAATAGCCGATAACGCATTGTTTTTAGATTGGGTAGAAGCGCTTGCTAAGACACGAGAGGCTTGGCGTGCTTGTTGTCCTACCGTTTGCATATATTGTTCAATAGACTCTTGCATAGCGGTTTGATCACTTAGAAATTTCAACTCGATATTAACAGTCTGTGCCTGCACAATGAAGCGTCTCAGCGGAAAATCGACTAAATTGTTCAATCTTTTCATATTTTTCAATGCTTTCATCACAAAAATTAATATTTTGAAATGCTTTATGATTTAAAAGTAGATGAGCGGTCATAGAAAATGTTGCGTATAAAATCAGCACCTGTATAGAATGATGCGATAACGACATTGATGTCATTCACAACAATAAGCAGGATGCCACTTTAATTCAGATAAGTGGGTAATCGTTCAATGACGAACACTTGCACAATAAAAATAAAATGCGCATGGAGGTAAGGAATATGAATTCCATGATCCAGATGGACACGGATGTACAGGACGCAAGTTCGCATGTCTGTTTTTTTGATATTTACGATAAACACAGCTTTAAACAACCCGCTCGTACCACTTGGATCAACGGCTGGAAAGTGGAATACATGGCAATTGCTCAGCCAGAAACCGCACATTTAACTCCAATTGTGATTATTGGTGGTGCATTCCAAAACTTTAATTCATATAAATATTGTGTCGAGCAGCTTTTTCGTGCAGGGCCAATCATTTTAATTGATATGCCATCTATGGGCGCCAATCAGCAAATGACCAATGTGGAAACAGGTGAGTCGGCAGGAACGCTAGAACTGCATGATTTAGGTCAGATGTTGGGTGATTGGCTGGATATTGTCGGCTTAGATAAAGTATCCGTCATGGGCATGTCATTGGGTTCGGTGGTGGCATCGTGTCTAGCAGATCAGCGTCCTGAATTGATTGATCGCATGATTTTAATGGGGGTTATGCAAAAGACCCGTAAAAGTTGGCGCATGTTGCTTGAAGAATCACTGCATTTAATGAAAGAGCAGCGCATGGATGAATTTGGTCAGGCGGTGATTTTATACTTGGTCAATCATGCCAAAATGGAACAAACTCGCATGTCACCGACTGCAAAGCGTTTGTTTTACCGACAAATGGCCGACTTTACCGCTACAGAGCAAGATCGCTACGATGTGAACTGCAACCGTTTATTGCGGTTAACCAATGTGCCTATTCCGCAATGTAAGGTTTTGGTGGCGTGTGGGCAATATGACAGTTTTACCTTGCCGCATGAAAATGCCAATTTTGCCTTACAGTGCCCGAACATGGAATTTGCCATGATTGCCAATGCAGATCATGTGCCGCAATTACAGCGCCGTAAAGAAACCATGAATTTATTTGCGACCTTTTTAAGCGATGAATCTATTCAGGACTTAGATGGCATTATTCCAATGACACGTGCGCAACTATTGACGATGGAACGCCGTGGAGAAGCGCGTATTCGGGTGCAAAATCCGCAAAGTCATTTGCAGTATCGTCATTCTGATTTGAAAATTGCTACGCACATTGTCGATTTAAACTTCTTTGGTGTATTGCTTGATTTTGAAAATGCTGCGTTGGCGGCACAAGCAGCACAGTTTGAACGAGATATGGCCTTAGAATTACAGGATGAGGAAGGCAGTTTTAGCATTGAATGTTTAATTTTTGAAAGCCAAGGGCAGCAACTACGCGCATTATTTAAGCATGGTAGTTTTGAGGTGGCAGAGCGTTTGTTGCGTTATGTGGAACGTCAAAAAGCGGCTGCACAAAATTTGGAATATGCCCGTTAGTAGATAAAATCAGTGCTTGGTTTAAAATTATCCAAAGAAAATAGAATCAAAATAGCGTGTTAAACCACGCTATTTTTTTTGTAGGCATGAACCATCCAGACTAAATCGCCTAAATGTTCTGCGGTTGTTTTTTCTAAAGAGCTGTTGGAAAAATACAGTTGTGGTTGTTGTAGCTGCACTTGCTCAAAACCTGCA
Source organism: Acinetobacter sp. YH01007 (assembly GCF_013420425.1). Classification (NCBI taxonomy): domain Bacteria; kingdom Pseudomonadati; phylum Pseudomonadota; class Gammaproteobacteria; order Moraxellales; family Moraxellaceae; genus Acinetobacter; species Acinetobacter sp. YH01007. The sequence goes on from NZ_VOYC01000014.1 coordinate 84,945, forward strand.
TTTTGAAAAAACTGAGTTAATTCCTGCGGAGATTGAAAGTGAAAGGTGAAAGCACTGCGTGACATAAATTTCAATAATCGGCTGCAGTTCCAAATAAAATTGGCGAGCTTGTTTTTGACGGGTTCAGGGTAAATATCGGTTAAATAATGCAGTTCTGGAAAGTCTTGGGTGTAGTTACACATGCCATTTAACAGCTGTTGTAGCATGTCTTTGCTGAAGTAGTTAATTAAACCTTCACTAATAATTACTAAGGGCTGCGAGTGATCAAAATATTCAAAGGCCTGTTGAAAGGATTCACTAAAAATATCGGCGGTGAGAACTTCAGGTGCGTCGTGGTCAATTTGTCGTAACGCTTGAGTTTTAATTTGCGCCATATCAGGCAAATCCAGTTCACGGTAATTCAGTTCAGGATATTTTTGTCGAAAGTTCCAGCTGCGTGGTGACAGCCCAGATGCAATTTCGAGCACTTGTAATTGCGGATGTTGCTGAATCAGTGCGGTTAAGTGTGCATCAATCATTTGGTGACGTTGTTTGAGGGTGCTGCGCATACTGCCGCCCACATGACGTTCTGCCCAGTTTTCTAAAGGATGTACCAATTTGGCTAAAAACTTGCCTTTTCGGGTCGCAAATACAGGATGTGAAATCCCCCTTTGATACCAGATATATCCCGTATAATGTGCGGTAAAAGAAATATGCCGATGTTTGGACAATGCAGTCGTGTCTGAGCGAGTTGGCTTGGCATCCGAGTTGTGCATTTCAGTCCTTTTTTCTGTCGTGATTTTGCTGTTCAGCAATGTTTTTGTCATTTTCGTATAGACCTTAATTGTTTGTATGGTGGTCGTTGTCTTTTTAGGCATGCTTTGACACTCAAGCTGCGGTGTCAGGCATATACTCAAAATAGAATAAGTTTATCATAATCAAAAAGGAACAAGCTGTCGTGTTCCTTTGTCGTATAAATGCTGTGAAAAAGTGAAGGCGTATAGGGTCTGTTGACATTTCATAAATGGCTTGCGCTGTAGGCTAAAACTGAGCAGATCAGGCATAAAACGCAGGGAATAGTGGACCTATTTTCAAGTTCCATAACGCAATCTGAGAAAGTTTTAGCCACATGAGCAAGAACAAAGCGTTGCTTTGTTTGCTGCGCAAGGGGGCGAGCATATTTTTTGCTGCTATTGCGTTATGTGCCAGTCATTTAGAATGACTAAATTTCCTGTCCCATGCCTTATATCAGCTAAAAAATCTTGCGAGATATATCTCTCACGTCGCAAACATAGACGAATTGTCAACAGACCCTAGTTAGTTTGTGGTGATCTCAAGTCGCAGCGTTTTTAGTGGTACTTGAATAATTGGTCGGGTCGTGACTAGTTTGTGCTGCCAGTAGCGCGGCACTTTGTTCTTTAAATACCAAGATACGATCACGGACGCTTCGCCATTCATCACCCAAGTCTAAAACTTCAGCAATGCTAAACTCTGCACTAAGCTCAGGGATTTTACCGCGCATGCGTTCTAAACGTGCCTGATTCGGCAAGGGTAAATCGGCAATCGCATTTAAAGCCAATCGTTGTGCAGCACGGTTGTTGCAGACCAATCCCATGTCACAGCCTGCAAGCAAAGCGGCATGAATACGTGCATCGGCATCGCCTGCTACACAAGCCGCCTGCATGCTTAAATCATCCGAAAAGAGTACACCATCATAGTCCAAGTCTTTGCGAAGCACTTGCTGTAACCAAAACTCAGAAAAACCTGCAGGGTTCGGATCGACCTGATCATAAATGACATGCGCAGGCATGAGCGCATCCAGTTGATTTTGCAGTTGGATAAAGGTTTGCATATCCTGTTGTTGAATTTCGGCAAAAGAACGTGAATCTATCGCGGCAGCAACGTGAGAGTCTGCTTTAACCGATCCATGTCCAGGAAAGTGTTTGCCTGTGGTTGCCATTCCTGCACGATGCATTCCACGTAAAAAAGCATCTGCCAAAGCAATAATATCGACAGGACGCGCAGCAAAAGCACGATCTCCAATGACATCACTGATGTCATTTAAATCTAAAACGGGTGCAAAACTAAAATCAATGCCTACGGCTAATACTTCGGTGGCCATCAACCAGCCACATTCTTCGGCTAAATCTAAGGCACGTTCAGGTTCGTTTTGGTATAACTCGCCAAATCTACCCATAGCAGGCAATAGGGTAAAACCTTGTTTTAAGCGTTGTACGCGTCCGCCTTCCTGATCGACTGCAATTAAAATATCAGGGCGTACCTGACGCATGTGGTCGGTCAAGGCGCGTACTTGCGCAGGAGATTGGATATTTCGGGCAAATAAAATGACTCCACCGACTTGCGGAGCGCTTAATAGTTCAATATCTTCTTGAGTAAGTTCTGTGCCAGCGATGTCGAGCATCAATGCGCCAATCATATTGGGTGTCCGTATTCGATTTTTATCAATAAAAAAACAATACCTGAATTCTGCAATGATTTGCTACATTTTGACAGCACAGATTATGATAAAACTACACGACAGACCCAAATTAAGTTGTATAAGATTTTGAATCTGCTCAATTCATTGTGAAAAGCAGAGATTGGTCAAAAACCAAGGACGTAAATATTTTTATGAAACTTCAAACCATCGCTTGTGCGGTTGCAATAGCAACTGGCGGTTTTTTCTTTTCTCACGCCATTAACGAGGCAATTGCAGCCAATAATACCGCTGTCGTTGCTAACAGTATTGTGCCGACGCAGGAACAAGCTTTGGTTTCGCGTCAATTGGCGACCTTGGTCGATCGTCAGCATTATTTAAATCAGCGTTTAGATGCTGCGACGTCGCAGCGCATTTTTGATTTTTATATCGACAGTTTAGACCCTGACCACACTTTGTTTTTGGCTAAAGAAGTTGAGCAATACCGCAAACAATATGCAGCAACATTTGGCGCTTCATTAAAAGCAGGCAATTTGGCTGGACCGTATCAAATTCATGCACAGTATCGTGAACGCTTAAAACAGTTTTATCATTTCATGTTGGCAGAGCTGAAAAAACCACAAAATTTAAAACAGCCAAATGTCACGATTGAAACAGATCGGGAAAAAGCACCGTTCTTTAATACTGAAGCAGAAATGCGTAAGCATTGGCAAAAAATGCTGGTGTCGCAGCTCATTAACCTGACCATTAGCAAAGAAGAAGAATTGGCAAAACAAAAAGCCATTAAAGATAACCCTGAATTGACCAATGGTCAGGATTTGGCAAGTCCAGAAGATTTGACTCCAGTGCAGACTTTAACTAAGCGCTATACTCGTCAGTTAGAGCGCATGGATCGTTTAAAGAGCGATGATGTGCTGGATAAAACTTTGAATGCGATGATGCTGACTTATGATCCGCACAGCAATTATTTCCCACCTGTTGATGCGATGGAGCTGAATCGTCAAACGACTTTGCAGCTTGAAGGGATTGGGGTGTCGATTCGTCCTGAACGGGGCAATGAAGACTACACTAAAATTGAAACCATTGTTGAAGGTGGCCCTGCCAGTAAAACAGGGCAGGTGAAATCGGGTGACCGCATTATTGGTGTGGCGCAAGATGGCGAAAAAATGGTGGATGTTGTGGGTTGGCCGAGTAATGAAATTGTTGGGCTGATTCGTGGTAAACGTGGCACCAAAGTCACTGTGCGTTTGTTGGGTGCGGGTGCGGCGATGAATCAGGCGCGTAATGTGACCATTGTGCGTGATGTGATTCAGGAAGAAGATGCGGGAGTTCGCTCACGAACGATTGACATCAAACGTGATGGTCAAACTTATACCTATGGTGTGATTGAAATTCCATCCTTTTATTTGAATTACCGTGCACGTCGTGCAGGCAATGAATATCGCTCGGTGTCGGAGGATACCAACAATGCCCTGAAAAGTTTGGCGGCCAAAAATGTCGCAGGGATTATTGTCGATTTGCGTAACAACCCTGGCGGTTCACTAGAAGAAGTGGCACGTATGCTTGGGCAAGTAATCAAATCAGGCCCTGTAGTGCAAATTCGTGATGGCAATGGCAACGTGAGCGTATTTGAAGATGACGATGGCGGTGCACAGACTTATGCAGGCCCATTGGCAGTGATGATTAACCTTGCTTCTGCTTCGGCCAGTGAAATTTACTCTGCTGCAATTCAGGACTATCAGCGCGGGATTGTGATTGGTAGCACCACCACAGGTAAAGGTACAGCGCAGGTACAACTCGACACCTTAGCCTATGGGCAGGCGACCTTAACTCAACGTAAGTTCTACCGTATTACAGGTGGAAGTACCCAAAACAAAGGTGTGATTCCTGACATTAAACTGGTGGATATTTACAATGAGGAGTTTGGTGAACGCAAAGCGAAAAATGCTTTGAAGTGGGATACTATTCCAACTGCACCATTTAAGCGTGAAGGTTCAGTACAGCCGTACATCACCAAGCTAGGGCAATTGTCACAGCAACGTGTCACGCTTGATCCGCAATTTCAATATTTGGAACAACGTAAGCAAATTGCCAAACAAACTGAAGATCGCAAAAGCATTGTGTTAGATATTGAACAACGCAGAGCAGAGTTGTTAGCTTTGGAGCAACAAACGCTGACTGCGGAAAACAAACGCCGTCAGGAAACAGGTTTGAAACCATTTGCTAATTGGGAAAGCTATCAGGCATCTATTGATGCTTTGGCAGAAGCGCGTGCCAAAATGAAAGCGGCACAACGCCCTGCTTTACCTGAGGAAGAAGCTTTTGTGATTGAAGCAGCGCAGGTGTTGCAAGACTATGCCATGTTACAAAAAGGTGTTTCTGAGCCGAATCAACCTTAAAACAATGTTAGAATCTTAATCAAATAGAACCAGCAGCGAAAAGTTGCTGGTTTTTTTCATCCTAAAGCGAAAAGTAAAGTGACAAGATGCATATAGCTTTGAGTCAGACAGCTATTTTTAGCAGTTTTGAATTGCCATTATTTCATGATGACATATTATATATTTGACTATTGACCAAAGCGGAATAGTATTAGACTCTTAAGTCAATGCAGTCTTTGCTAGATCAATCCGTCGTTCAGGTTGCTTTTTAGTTATTATTTATAAGAGAGTGTGAGATTGAGTAGCCGAAAAACAATAAAATATGACAGAGATGGATACATCTAATGATGCATGTACATTATGATCTGAGCTTGGTAATTGGCTCGGTAGCAATCTCAGTATTGGCCTGCTATTTTGCAGTGTCTGTTGGGCAAATGCTTTTTCAAAATGTACAACAACAACTAAAAAAAATTGCATTAATCATGAGTGGTTTGCTGCTGGGTGCGGCAGTGTGGAGTATGCATTTTGTGGGCATGTTGGCCTGCCAGTTACCTGCACCGTATCAATTTGATCTTAGCTTTACGACCCTATCTTTTGTTATTGCATTTATCGCCTCTACGTTTGCGGTTTGGCTGACCACGCAATCGACCTTGCCTGTGGCGCGTTTGATCCTGAGCGGCATTTTAATGGGGTTGGGTATTTCAGGCATGCACTATACGGGCATGATGGGAATTCAGGTAGAAGGCTACCGTAGTTATTATGATCCTACCATTGTTTTGCTGTCTGTATTAGTGGCCATTGGCGGAGCAATACTTACCTTTTGGTTTATGTTTCATTCCAAGTGCAGAATGGGGCGTCAGGCACAATATAAAATTTTCATTGCGGTGCTCATGAGTCTGAGCATTGTTGCCATGCACTATATAGGCATGGAAGCACTGCATTTTTACTCTACAGCAGATTTGCCTCAATCAGGGCACTTCCAGATCGGGCAAGGGCCAGCTCTGTTGGTGGTTATTTTAGTGACCAGTCTGATTTTTGCTGCTGCGGTGGGCGTATCTCTGCTGGAGCTGCGCTTAGAAGAAAAAAGCAGACAATTGTCTTTAGCCAACCGTGAATTGGCCAATCAGGCAGTCAAAGATAACCTGACCAAATTGCCCAACCGTTTATATTTAGCTGAATATGCACAATTGCTTTTTTCTGAGCATCGGCAAAAAAACACTAAAATTGCATTTTTGTATATCGACTTAGACCGCTTTAAAGCGGTGAATGACGTATTTGGGCATCATGTTGGCGATCAATTGCTGATTCAGTTGTCTAAACGTGTGCAATCCCACTTGGGCGAAAATACCCAGTTATTAAGAATTGGTGGCGATGAATTTCTTTTGGTGATTGAACATACCGATATCGCAGAAGCCACGCTCATTTCTGAAAAAATATTAGAACTGATTCAGCAAAGTTTCTTAATTGCAGGCAAGGTCATTAATATTTCAGGCAGTATTGGCATTGCGATGTATCCAGAGCATGGCACCAATTTGCAAGATATTTTAATGAATGCTGATGCGGCGATGCTGACCTCTAAATATCAGGGGCGTAACACCAGTTCGGTATTTAATTATGATCTGGAGTTACTTGAGGCCAAAAGCCAAAGTAAGTTGATTAATGATTTATATAAAGCGGTTGAACAACAACAATTTGCGTTGTTCTATCAGCCAAAGTTTAAAGCCGCTGACCATAAAATTTGTGGCGTAGAAGCTTTAATTCGTTGGTATCACCCCGTACATGGTTTACTTACCCCAAATATGTTTATTAAAGGGGCTGAAAAGACGGGGTTGATTATTCAAATTGGCTATTGGACGCTAGAAGAAGCCTTTAAACAAATTCAAATTTGGGAAAGATCGGGTGCACCGTTATTTCCTGTGGCTGTGAATTTATCGGCAGTGCAGTTTGAACATAAACACTTATTTTCGACGTTAGAAAACTTGTTTAAACGCTATGAGATTCAACCCCATCACCTGATGATTGAAGTGACTGAAAGTACAGCAATGCATCATATTGAATCGAGTATTCGTAGTTTTGAGCGTTTGCGTCAAATGGGGATTCAATTGGCGATTGATGATTTTGGTACAGGACATTCGAGTTTCTTGTATTTGAAAAAATTGCCAGTCGATGAGTTGAAAATTGACCGTGCTTTTATTTTAGATTTGTGTTTGGACAGCAAAGAAGAATTAATTTTAGAAAGTATTATTCAGTTAGCCATTAAACTGGGTTTAACTGTGACCGCTGAAGGGGTGGAAACGCCATTGCAAGCTGAGATTTTAACCCGTTTAGGCTGTCAGCAATTACAGGGCTACTTATTAGGCTTACCAATGGATGTTGAGCGTTTAGAAGAGCTGTTTAAACATTCGGCTTAAGCTAGCGATCATGCTACCGCTCAAGATAGCGTACAAGTGAGCGACCAAGTCCAGCGTTTAATTTCAGTGATGAAACAAGATGAATATAGTTTGGCTGAGTTGATGCAGTTGTTAGGTTTAACTCATAGCGCAACATTCCAAAAGAACGATATGAATCCTGCCATAGAAGTAGGTTTGATTGAACGTACGATTCCAGAAAAACCGAAAAGCCAAAAGCAAAAGTATAGATTGAAAAAATAACTATATTCTCAGTTGTGGATAAATTAGAACATATCAACAATCAATAAAATTTGATTCAAATCTGCTACAATTACGCCAATTTTTCATATTGATCATTTTGATCTTATACACTGCGGTTCTGCAGTAGGTGTCTTGCATGAGTTTTAAAGATGAGTTAGCGGCGCAGGTCGCACAGCGACGTACTTTCGCGATTATTTCCCACCCCGATGCTGGTAAAACCACCATGACAGAAAAACTGCTGTTATGGGGACAAGCCATTCAAGTTGCAGGGATGGTAAAAAGCCGTAAGTCAGATCGTGGCGCAACATCTGACTGGATGGAAATGGAAAAAGAACGTGGTATTTCCATTACAACTTCGGTGATGCAATTCCCGTATAAAGACAAAATGATTAACCTGCTCGATACCCCAGGGCACGAAGATTTCTCTGAAGATACTTACCGCACTCTAACTGCGGTGGACTCTGCACTGATGGTGATTGATGGTGCGAAAGGTGTCGAAGACCGTACCATTAAATTAATGGATGTGTGTCGTATGCGTGACACACCCATCATTTCATTCGTCAACAAAATGGACCGCGAAATTCGTGAACCATTAGAGTTGTTGGATGAAATTGAAAATGTCCTCAAAATTAAGTGTGTGCCAATCACTTGGCCAATGGGTACAGGGCGTGATTTCGCAGGGGTGTTTAACCTCATCGAAGAAAAGTTTTATGTGTACAAATCAGGTTTTGGTTCAACCATTCCTGAAATTGAAGTACGTGATGGCTATAACCATGCAGACCTACGTGAAAAAGTAGGTGAATTGGCATGGGCGGCATTTGAAGAATCACTTGAGTTGGTACAAATGGCGAATGAGCCTTTAGACCGTGAAGAGTTTTTAGCGGGTCGTCAAACACCAGTGCTATTTGGTACTGCTTTGGGTAACTTCGGTGTAGATCATGTATTGAATGCATTCAGTGAATATGCGCCGCCGCCAAAAGCACATCCAACGCAAGACCGTATTGTAGAAGCCAATGAAGAAGGCTTTAGTGGTTTTGTTTTTAAAATTCAGGCCAATATGGATCCGAAGCACCGTGACCGTATTGCTTTCATGCGAATCTGTTCAGGCAAGTATGAAAAAGGCTTAAAAATGAAGCATGTGCGTATTGATAAAGATGTACGTATCAGCGATGCCTTGACCTTCTTGGCAGGTGACCGTCAGCACCTCGAAGAAGCTTGGCCGGGCGACATTATTGGTCTACATAACCACGGGACGATTCAAATTGGCGATACCTTCACTTCGGGTGAAAAGTTGCAATTTACAGGGATTCCGCACTTCGCACCTGAAATGTTCCGTCGTGTACGCTTGAAAGACCCATTGAAGTCCAAACAGCTGCAAAAAGGCCTTAAAGAGCTTTCAGAAGAAGGTGCAACGCAAGTCTTTATGCCACAAAACAGCAATGATTTAATCGTAGGTGCTGTTGGTGTGCTACAGTTTGAAGTCGTCGCCTATCGCCTGAAAGAAGAATACAAAGTCGATTGTATTTACGAGCCTGTCAGCATCAACACGGTACGCTGGGTGTCTTGTGCCGATGAGAAAAAGTTTAACGAATTTAAGAAAAAAGCCCACGATCAGTTGTCTGTCGATGGTGGTGGTCACTTAACTTATCTCGCGCCAAGTCGTGTGAATTTACAGTTAATGCAAGAGCGTTACCCTGACATTGAGTTTAGAAATACACGCGAGCACTAAGCCTCAGGTTGATGATGCTTAATCTGGCAGATGCAATCAGCGTAGCGCAGATGAATGTTCGGCATGCCTAAAAGTTTCAAAATTAAAACAGCTTCTTTAGGAAGCTGTTTTATTATGGGGGCGGTAAAAGATTAAAGATTATTTTTGATAAATGAATTGGGGAAATCATGCAGCAAAAATCGGTTTATCTGGGTGCAATTTTGAGCGGGATGGTTTTGCTTAGCGCCTGTGACTCATCTAAACAAGATCAAAACTCAGATGAGCAAACGTCTATTTTTCAGAAAGATCAAGCGGATGTTTTACCGTATTTGAATATCAAGCAACAGGCGGCAGAAATTGCCTTGCCATTTTGTGAAAATAAAAACTGCATTGAATTAGAAGTACAAACTTTAAATACCCAAGATACATGGCTCAACAGTTGGATTGCAAAAAATCAGGCCATGGTGATTCAAGACCAAATTGGCTTAAAACAAAACATGAATTTGCAGCAAGCCGTAGATGCCTATGTGAAAAAATCCGATGCTTGGCAGGCACAATTAGATCAAAATAAAGCTTATGAATTGGCGATGTACACCCGTATGGCATATCAACGCAATCAATATGTTTTGTTGCAAGTCGGGGTAGATAGCAAACAGGAAGGCACGCAAGTCAAGGAACGCTATTATTTCTTTGTGGCAGATCGGAAGCAGCAAAAAGCCTTGTCTGTTTTAGATGTGATTGATGCCAAACAACAAACCCGTATGAATACTTTTGTACAGCAGGCCTATCAGGATTGGCTCAAAACACAAAGCAGTGACGTGCAAAAAGCAGCACCTGCCAAATTATACTGGGGGCAGGCAGATTGGTTTTTTGATGATCAGGGCTTAGGATTGCATTATCGCACCCATGAAATTGTCAAAGATGGCACGCAGTTAGATATTTACCTAAGCAAAGCACAAACACAACAAGTTTTAAAAGCAGACATCTATCCATCTATGTTTTAGTAGGTGAGTACGGTGACAAGCAAAAATAGATGAAATCAAGGTTGGATCCATGTTGAAAAATAAAAGTATTTTGGCCATCAGTATTTTAATTACAACGCTAGGGATTACTGCATGTCAGCCAAAGAAAACCGAACCAGAAACAGTCGAGCCAGAGCAGACGCAGGCGGAACAACAAAGCTTAAAACTGGTCGGGGATACTGAAAAACTGAATTTGTCGTTGCCTAAATGTGAAGGGAATAACTGCCCTGAAATTTCAATTGAGCGTTTGAATAGTAATCAGGCCTTTATCGACCATTTTATTGATCAGAAAATTATTCAAGAATTGGCACAAATTTTAGAAATTGCACCACAGCAGGCGGCTTCTGAGGCTATAGCAGTTGAGAATGCAGCCAGTGAAAATACAGCAGCCAGTGCTGCAGATGCACCTGCCAGCAACCCCACTGCAGCAGCCATTGCACAAGTGGAAACTTTGGCGCAAAAATTAGAAAAACAAACTGTGCCTTATGTGCAAAGCTTTTTGGTACTTGATCAGGAACTGAAAGCTTTAAGCTCAAATCATAAAATCAGTTTGATGATTAAGCCTAAAATTTTGAATGCAGATCAGCCTTTGGCAACCGTGGTACTGAATAGCAGTAGTTATTTGGGAGGAGCGCATGGTGCATCGGCACAGCAATACTATAATTTTGATTTAGAACAGAAAAAATTAGTATTGTTAAATGACATTCTGTTAGAGAAGCAGCGTCCACAATTGGAGCGCAAAGCCTACGAAGCGTTTAAACAATGGGTCATCGCATCTGAACTTTCCACCAATGTGCAAGAATATGAACAAGCGTGGAAATTTAAGCTGTCGGAAAATTACTATTTAGGTCAACAGGGTTTAATTCTGCAATACGCAGAATATGAAATAGGCCCTTATGTCGTTGGTTTACCGCGTTTAACCATTCCGTATGCAGAACTGCAGGGGATTTTAAAAGCTGCGTATTTGCCTGTAACAGAAGCAGCCTCTGAAGCAACCGCAAAATCTGCCGAAGCCAGTGCAGTAAACACAACCAAAGCGAAATCTTAATATGAGCATTGCGCTGTTTGATACGCATACCCATTTTGATGTACCTGATTTTGACTCAGATCGGGAGCAATTGGCGTATGCGGCCAAGGCAGCAGGCGTAGAACATTTGGTACTGATTGGCTTTGTACAATCACGTTTTCAAGATTTAATCTCTACACAACAGTTTTTAAACCAACTTGAGCATGTGCCACAAAGTCATCTTGCACCAGGCTTGCATCCTTTTTATATCGAACAACATCAAGACCAACATTTACAAGATTTAGAACAGTTTTTGCAACAACAGCATTGTGTCGCGGTGGGTGAAATTGGCTTAGACACTTTTTTGGTTGAACATAAACAGCCTGAAGCGTTTCAAAAGCAGCAAGATTTTTTTGCCGCGCAATTGGAAATCGCACGCCATCGACAAAAACCTGTACTGCTACATATTCGTAAGGCTCATGCCGAAACCTTAAAAATACTCAAACAGCAACAATTTCAGTTTGGTGGCATTGCACATGCTTTTAGCGGTGGGGTAGAAGAAGCCAAAGCACTGATCAAATTGGGCTTTAAAATTGGTGTGACAGGGCAGATTACCAATCCCAATGCAAAAAAACTGCGCCGTGTTGTGCAGGAAATTGGTGCTGAACATTTGGTTTTGGAAACCGACTGCCCCGATATGACGCCTTTATGTTGTCAGACAGATACTCAATCACGAACCCGAAATACCCCTGCGAACCTGATTTATGTGCTTGAAGGTTTAGCGGATTGTTTAGATATTGCACCGCAAACTTTAGCCGCACAGCTTTGGCAGAATAGTGTTCAAGTATTAGACCTGCCTAAACTTTAGATGAAACAACACGAAGTCTGCGAAACGCAGTAAAATGCCCACACTTTGAAATTAAATTTGATTGCAGCATGACAGATCTTCTTCAAGATGATGAATATGAACGCCGTTTTGCAGGTGTGGCCAAAATTTATGGCGACAGTGCTTTTCAGCATTATGCCCAAAGTCATGTCATGGTGATAGGAATTGGCGGTGTCGGCTCTTGGGCGGTTGAGGCGTTGGCACGTACGGGTATCGGCGAGCTGACATTGGTGGATATGGATGTGGTCGCAGCATCTAACATTAACCGTCAATTGCCTGCCATGAGCTCAACCTTGGGGCATGAAAAAATTAATGTCATGGCAGAGCGTTGCCGTTCTATTAATCCACGTATCAAAATTAATTTGGTCGATGATTACCTCAGTCCAGATAACGTCAAAGCGTTATTGGCGACTGCACCTGATTTGATTTTAGATTGCATTGATGACGTAAAAGCTAAACTAGCGTTGATGCTGCATTGTCGTTTTAACAAGATTCCACTGATTGTTTCGGGTGGTGCAGGTGGCAAACTTGATCCGTTGAAAATTCGAGTGGCAGATTTATCTAAAACCGAACAAGACCCAATGTTGGCCAAATTGCGCGCCCAATTACGCAGCAAAGGTATTTGTAAAAAGCCAAAAGAAAAGTTTGGGATTACCTGTGTGTATTCCATCGACAATCCATTTTCTAGTGCCGATGTATGCCCAAGCGCAGGCTTGCGCTGTGGCGGCTATGGTTCGGCGGTGGTGGTCACGTCCAGTTTTGCGATGGTAGCTGTGGCAGAAGTGTTGAAAAAGTTAGATGCCTTACAGGCTAAAAATACATAAATCAAAGCCATGCGAGGCATGGCTTATAAAAAAGTTCTTTGATTTTGCACATCGCCAATGACTTTATTCAGTAGGTCGTTGTAGCTGCTGCTCTTTTGAATAGTCTTCCGTACGCTGCATTGCTGCTTGAATATTGACCAATGCTTGCTCTACATCTGCAAATGTTTTGGCATTGCCGCCACTTAGTGCCTGACGCCATTTACGTGCACCTGGCAGGTTTTGGAATAAACCTAAAATATGGCGGGTAATGACAGAAAGTGGTGCACCTTGTTGTAGACGTTGTTCAATATACGGCAACATGCGCTGCATAATTTCAAAACGGTCAGGTAATTCTAGCCCCCATAATTGCCCAAGCTCTGCCAGTAAATAAGGGTTGTGATAGGCTTCACGACCAATCATCACCCCATCGACATGCTTGAGGTGTTGTTGGGTTTCGGCAAACGTTTTAATTCCACCATTAATTTCAATTAACAATTCGGGGCGGTCTTGTTTTAGGCGATACACATCCTCATAACGCAGAGGCGGAACTTCGCGGTTTTCTTTAGGCGATAAACCTTGTAATAAGGCAATTCGGGCATGCACGATAAAGTTATTGCAACCTGTTTGAGCCACAGTATCCACAAAATACAGCATCTCTGCATAAGAGTGCATGTCATCAATCCCGATGCGATGTTTTACGGTCACAGGAATATCAACCGATTGACGCATGGCGGCAATACACTCTGCAACCAAGTCTGGTTCTGCCATTAAACACGCACCAATTTTATTGTTTTGTACTCGATCACTTGGGCAGCCAACATTCAGGTTGATTTCATCATAACCCCAGTCTTGTGCCATTTTACTGCAGGTCGCAAGGTCTTTCGGATTTGAACCGCCCAACTGCAAGACAATAGGATGTTCTTCTTTGCTGTAATCTAAATGGCGCTTGGCATCACCAAATAAAATTGCGCCAGTGGTTACCATTTCAGTATACAGAATGATATTGGGGTTAAATAAACGTGCAAAAAAACGGTAATCGCGGGTAGTCCAATCCATCATCGGGGCAACCGAAATGCGAGGTTGTAAAGTTTGGATGGCACGTGTCATAACCCACCTGAATTGAAAAACAAAAGCACAAGACCGCGCATTATACGGGGTTTAAGTGAAAATCGACAGTATCCCCAACCCACATCCATTGGCATTAACTTTGCTTTGTTCGCTATGAACAAAGCAGCGCAACCGTAGATGCTAAAGCGGAACTGCTCAGTATTTGTATGCGTAGCCGTTTTTTAGTATGTTGAAAAGATAGGATAACGCAGCATAAGAGGGAAAATAAAATGTTGGTATTAGAAGAAATTTATCGAACTAAGAAAAATGAATTTTCAACGGCATTTAATTTACGCATGCAGCGCAGTTTAAGTTGGTGGAAAAAAGCCATTGAGTTTCATGATGATGTCGATATGCAATTTATGACAGCATGGGTGGCGTTGAGTGCCTTGTATGCGCAAGGTCAAACGGCAGAGCATACACAACAGACCTTGCAGCAATTTGTGCAGCGTATGTATCAAAAAGATGTCGATCAGCGCATGGCGAGAATTATTTGGGAAAAATATCCACAAAGTTTAGAGGTGTTGCTGACCAACCCTTATTTGTATCAAAGTTTTTGGGATTGGCGTAATCAAAAAATGACTGAAGCTGAATGGCGTGCAGATTATGAAGCAGAGAAACAGCAGATTATGCAGGCATTGCACATCCATGATTCAGCTACAATTTTGGCATGTTTGTTTAAGCGCTTATTGACGTTACAGCAGCAACTTTTACAAGGTGGTGCAACTTATAACAGTGCAATCAACCGCAAACAACTCAGCCATGCCAATACTTTACTGTGTGCGTTGATGCCGTGTTTTATCCAAATCTTATTGGAAAATTTAGAAAATGTGGAATTGAGTCAGCCATTTTACCCTGTGATGCAAATGTCTTAAGCGACTTGCTTGATTGTAATCGCAGCGTTTAAGGCATGGCGGTGTGTTGACGTTGATGCTGCCAGTCGAGTAGGGCAAAGCTCATTGCGGCGGTAACAAAACACAAACCAACTAGGCAACTCCATAACCATCCACCGTGTTGCCATGCATAGATTCCCAAGGCAGAACCACAAGCACCGCCAGTAAAATAACTGGTCATATAAATTGAGTTAATCCGCGATTTGGCATCGGGGCGTAAGCGAAAAATTACATTTTGGTTGCTGCTGTGTACGGTGGCAAGCCCAAGGTTAATTAAGCCAAAACCAAGAATATAGCTCCATAAGCTAAATTGTCCGTTGTATAGAAAGACCCAACTGATTGCCAATAGCGCCAAACCACCCCACGTCAGCGCTGTAACATAGCCACGATCTGCAATTTTCCCCACGTGTTTGGTCGAAAGAGCACCGAATACACCCACCATTGCCACAATGCCCACCATAAAGTCAGCTAAGCCAAAACTGGATTTGAGTAATACTGCAATGGTGGAAAACAACACGCTCATCGCTGCAAAAGCAAACGCACCGAGCAAGGCACGATAGACCAAACGACGTTCTTCTAAAATGAGTTTGCCCATAGACTGAAACACGGCCAAATAGCTGAGTTTGCTGGTTGAGATAAAGGGTAAGCGTGCTTTGAGTACCGCGGCAATGCAAAGCATCAGCACACCGCTAATCAGGTAAATCACTTTCCAATGGAATAAGTTGGACAGCAAACCTGCCAAACTGGTCGAAAGTAAAATACCGACCAATAAACCACTCATCAATAAACCGACCACTTCACCCATTTTTTCAGGTTTTACGGTCATGGTGGCAAAGGGAATTAAGACTTGTGCTGCAACTGAAAACAGCCCTGTGATAATCGTGCCAATCCATAGCATGCTTAAATTGCTGGAAAAGGCACATAAAAATAAGCCAATCGAGGCCAAAAACATCAATAAGGGAATGAATTTGGTTTTATTGACAATATCGCCCATGGGCACAATGAATAATAAACCCAGAGCATAAGACACTTGTGCAAAAGTCACTGTCAATGCCACTTGGGATTGCGGAATTTGGAAAGATTGATGAATCGAGTAAATCAGCGGTTGGCAATAATAATTCGCCCCCGCGCATAGACCACAGGCGATCGCCATCAACCAGAGCAGGGTTTTATCTTGGCTGATGTCGGGTGCAGTGTTCATAATTATCCTAAGGTCAATGGTAAAACGGGGTTGCAGTAGCTCAAAGATTGAATCCAATATTCAACTTCATTAGTGGCAGGATGTCGCCTTTAACTTAATGAGAGAACTTGTTTTTGGACAAGGTGATCATCATCACGCCTACAATATTGAGCATGCAGCCGAACCATTGTATGCCATTTAGATGTTCACCTAAAAATGCTGTGGCCAATAGAATCGTCAAGATGGGGCCAATTGAAGCAATCATGGCCGATTGTGCCGCACCTAAACGGGCGATACTGTGCGCCATGAGTAAGGTGGGCAAGACTGTGACAAATATCCCTAAAGCTATGCCATAGCCCAGCACTTCTACAGGCAGTTGTTGCACCAGTCCCAGTGGATTCGGTGTGACCAAACTGTAATGCGTAAGCGTACCGATGCAGGCAATACTTAAAGCCAGACCTGTAAAATTCCATGAACCAAAATGCTGAATCAGGCTTTTGGTCAGCAATAAATAGCCTGCAAAACACACTGCACTGGCGAACACCAAACTACTGCCTAACCAAAAATACGTGTCATGTGGGGTATTGCTCTGTTCCTGTAACATCACAATCACTGTTCCGCCATAACTCAGAGCAATTGCAAACAGACTCAGCCAGCTCAGTTTCTGCCGATACATTACGCTCGAAGCCAGAACGGTGAGCGTTGGATATAAAAACAGAATAATGCGTTCTAATGAAGCGCTAATGAACATCAGCCCTAAAAAATCCAGCCAGCTAGAAAAATAATAGCCCATCAGACCTGCAAATATTATTAGCAGCCAATTGCGTGTAGAGATGTTGCGACTGTGATGGCGATTGAGCCAACAAATCAGCAAGAAGAAAGGCAGGGCACTTGCCATGCGCAAAGCCATGAGTACGGTTGCATCGACCAACGGTGAAAGTGCATAAGCCTGTTTAATAAAAATGGCTTTGGTACTAAACAAAAAGGCTGCAAATAAGGCAAAGATGGAGCCCCATTGTGTGGCGTTAAGTCTGATCATGAAAAATGCTGTCGAGCAAGGTGGATGCAAGAGAAGTGACACATGCCGCGCACACAAATGCAAGTTGCATGATAGATAAAGGCAGATGCGACTGCATGGATCAAGCTGTGTGTGCTGTATTTGAGCAAGCATAGCCGATTTTATGCAGATGGTCTGCTTGAGATGGCATAAATTTTGTGAAAAGTAGAGTAAATGGGATTTGCACGATAATGGTGCAAATTAGTTGAAAATATTGCAAAACAGAGAAAATCCATCATCAGACAAAATGACGCACAAAAAAAATGAAAAAATAGCAGCACTTAACTTAGACCTGAGTTGAATAAATTCAAGCTTCTTTTAAAAGTTTTACTGTTTCAAATATTCGGTTTTACTCATAAGGCAAAGGTAGGTTTTTCTAAGGTTTTCAGATGCGCAAAACACTTCTAAATTGAACCATGTTGTGCGGTGTAAAAATTGTCAAAAAAGTCAATTTGGTGTTTAAGTTTTTGCTTTTAGCGCTTAAATGTATAGATATGCAATCTTTTAGCGCTAAGTCGGATTTTCCCAATTAAGTGAAATGCGTGTCAGAATGATCAATGCTTAATTCATTTAAATGTGGTCAACTGCAAGCTCAAAGCATCGCTTTTTTTCTTTTAGACACTTCAAATCGAAGTTTTGCTGAATAATTATACTTATATTCAATAAGCAAAACTTATCAATTATATCTCGCAACAATATTTTTATGAATCATCAGTTCAAAATATAGGTATTTATTAAATAAATATTGGGTGGTAATTTAAAAATGTTGCATTAGAATCCAAAAATTCAACAAAACTTATCCTGAGGGGAAAGCATCGTTATCCACGATGTTGACTTAAGAAAAACTAGCTTGAGGAACGCTCATGCAGATCGGAATTCCAACCGAAACTGTTGTCGGTGAAAATCGTGTCGCTGCGACGCCAGAAACAGTAAAGAAGTTGATTAGCGCGGGTCATAGCGTAGTCATTGAACGTGGTGCAGGCGTAAAAGCCGCTTATATCGACAGCGCTTATGAACAAGTAGGCGCGACCATGACAGATGATGCTTATCGCGGTAGCCAAATGATTTTGAAAGTTCGTGCCCCAAAGGGTGAAGAAATTCAAAAACTTGCACCGAACAGCACTGTGGTGGCGATGTTTGATCCTTACCGCAATACTGAATTAGACCAATTTGCTGCGGCTCAGGTGTCTGCATTTGCTTTAGAGCTTTTGCCACGTACCTTGTCGCGTGCGCAAAATATGGACGTGTTGTCATCACAAGCCAACTTGGCAGGTTATAAATCTGTGTTGTTGGCTGCAGCAGAATATCAACGCATGTTCCCAATGTTAATGACGGCAGCGGGTACTGTAAAACCTGCGCGTGTTGTGATCATGGGTGTGGGTGTTGCTGGTTTGCAAGCCATTGCAACAGCGAAGCGTTTAGGTGCTGTAGTCGAAGCAACTGACTTGCGTCCAACGGCAAAAGATCAGGTGGAATCTTTGGGTGGTAAGTGGTTAGACGTACCAATGTCTGAAGAAGAACAACAAAAAGCTGCCGATGCTGCCAAAAATGGTTATGGCTGGATGCCTGGTGAACAATACATTAAAGACCAAGCAGTGATTGTCGATAAAGCCGTTTCTAATGCGGATATCGTGATTACCACTGCGTTATTGCCGGGTCGTGATGCACCGCGTTTAATCAAAGCGGAAACTGTGGCAAAAATGAAGCCGGGTTCTGTGATTTTAGATATGGCAGTCGAAACGGGCGGTAACGTCGAAGGTTCACAATGCGGTGAAACTGTAGTGACTGCCAATGGTGTGAAAATTTTGGGTATTCCAAACATTCCATCGACTGTATCGACAGAAGCATCTGCACTATATGCGCGTAATGTGTTGAATTTTGTTGAAACATTATTTGATAACGACAAGAACTTCGCATTGAATCCTGAAGAAGAAATTCAGAAAGCGTTGCTGGTCACTCATAACGGTCAAGTGCTGTTAAAGCGTGGTTAAGGAGAATTCTCATGGTTGAAACAATTACGATTTTTGTCCTTGCCATCTTCGTAGGTTACTACGTGGTGTGGGGGGTAACACCTGCGTTACATACGCCATTAATGGCAGTAACCAATGCACTTTCTTCAATCATTATTGTCGGTGCGATGATTCAAACTGTTGGTCTACCAATCATGGGTGTAGAAGGCAGTGTCGATTTCCAAACCATTAATGTGGTGAGTGTACTGGGTGCGATTGCTGTGTTCTTGGCAAGCATCAATATTTTCGGTGGTTTTGCAGTGACTGCACGTATGCTGGAAATGTTCAAACCAAAAGCAAAGAAAAAAGAGGGCTAATGCATGGAATTTATTCGTGAATATGCAGACTGGTTCTATTTAATCGGGGCTGTGCTCTTTATCTTAACTTTACGTGGTTTGTCTGGGCCTAAAACTGCGATTGCGGGCAACCGTTACGGCATGATCGCAATGGCGATTGCAGTCTTGACTACATTCTTTGTGGCAGACAATCCAGTTGTGTGGATGATTCTGGCAGCTATGGCAGCAGGTGCGGTGGTGGGTATTGCCCGCGCACGTACGGTGCCAATGACTCAAATGCCTGAAACTGTAGCGTTAATGCACTCTTTAGTCGGTTTGGCTGCAGTTTTAATTGCGATTGCTGCGATTATTCATAACAACAAGTTAATCGAACTTGGTCCAGACTTGTTGGCTGCAAATGGCATTACTTTCCATGAAATGAGCAAAGTTCATTTATTTGAATTGTTTGTGGGCTGTTTCGTGGGGGCGATTACCTTTACTGCATCTGTTTTTGCATACGGTAAATTGGCGGCGAAGAAATGGGCAAAAACTATTTCGGGTGCATGGGTAAAACCTGTTCAGGCGTTAATTTTCCTTGCTATGCTCGGTTTTGGGATTCACTTCTTCCTGAGCGGCAACATGACTTCATTCTGGGCAATGACAGGTTTAGCATTGGCATTCGGTTGGGTATGGATTGCACCAGTGGGTGGTGGTGACATGCCAGTTGTGGTGTCATTGTTGAACTCGTTCTCAGGTTGGGCGGCAGCAGGTATTGGTTTCACACTTGAAAACAACATGCTGATTGTTGCAGGCTCATTGGTCGGTTCTTCAGGTGCGATTCTGTCTTACATCATGTGTAAAGCCATGAACCGTTCAATCATCAACGTATTGTTTGGTGGTGCGATGGGCGGTGCAGCAGCACCAACGGCAGCAGCGGGTGCGCAAGTGCAACGTAACTACCGTTCAGGTTCTGCTGATGATGCTGGCTTCTTGATGTCAAATGCAGACAGCGTAGTAATTGTACCGGGCTATGGTATGGCGCAAGGTCGTGCACAGAATGCGGTCAAAGAATTGGCCAACTTGTTAAAAGAGCAAGGTGTAACTGTTCGTTTTGCGATTCACCCAGTGGCAGGTCGTATGCCGGGTCACATGAACGTATTACTTGCAGAAGCAGACGTACCGTATGAAGACATCTTAGAAATGGACGAAATCAACTCAGATTTCCCTGCAACAGATGTGGTGTTGGTGATTGGTGCAAATGACGTAGTTAACCCTGCGGCAAAAGACGATCCAAACTCGCCAATTTACGGCATGCCAATTCTTGAAGCGCATAAAGCACGTACCATTATGGTCATCAAGCGCTCAATGGCAACAGGTTATGCGGGTCTAGACAACGACTTGTTCTATAACGACAAGACCATGATGATCTTTGGTGATGCCAAGAAAGTTGTGGAAGATATGACTAAATCAATCAACGGTACAGGTCACTAAGACACTGTTTCCAGATATGAAACCGCCTTCGGGCGGTTTTTTTTATGGCTGATGTAAAGTGGTTAATTGAGATCAGGCAGATTGAGTTTGGGCGAGTTTTATAGGATTGGTTTGAAGCAATGTATTGGGTAGGGGATGATATAAACCAATATTTGGTGGGTAGATTAATGCGATATAAAAATGATTAGGGATATGAGCTTCAAAAGATCTGCATTAAAAAAGCGACTTATTTGAAAGTCGCTTATTGTGTATCTTTAAGGCTGCTCAAGTGAGCTGTTGTATTAAGCAACAGACTCAGGCGTAGTGCGCCATAAGCTTTCTAGGTCGTAGAATTTACGTGCTGTTGGTAGCATTATGTGAACCACTACCATACCAAGATCGACCAAGATCCATTCTGCATCACGTTCACCTTCAATACCAATTGGGCGGAAGCCTGCTTTGCGCGCTTCTTCGGCAACATTGTCGGCAAGAGATTTTACGT
This sequence comes from Acinetobacter sp. YH01007, assembly GCF_013420425.1. Classification (NCBI taxonomy): domain Bacteria; kingdom Pseudomonadati; phylum Pseudomonadota; class Gammaproteobacteria; order Moraxellales; family Moraxellaceae; genus Acinetobacter; species Acinetobacter sp. YH01007. The sequence continues at coordinate 106,308 of NZ_VOYC01000014.1, forward strand.
GGCGAGTTGATGTACCGCTAGCAATCACAATGGCATCTGAAACATTGCTGATGCTGCTGACATCAAGTTCAACAATTTCTTTGGCTTTTACATCAAGGAGAGCTTCATGTACAACTTTAAGACAAGTTTGTACGTCATGCTTTTGGGTATTCATTGCAAGATCGTGAGAATTAGAAGCGCCGGGCGATGGTTCTAAATTCATGGGGTGTATAATTTCCTAAAATTATTCATCGTCTAATATAGCTGTTTTAGCCTGAAATTTCAAATCGGTTTAATTTTAACCACTTTGATTTGAGGGAAAGTATTTGTCTTTCCATGCAAATGATTGATTTGACGCCAGACTTGGGCGGTATTCTGCAGCGATATAGCCTGAATAAGCACTGTGCTGTAACCATTTGAAAATAGTAGTATAGTCTAGCTCGCCTGAATCGGGTTCATGGCGTCCTGGATTGTCGGCAAACTGGATATGACCAATATCCTGAATGTTTTCTTGCAATGCGCTCAGCACATCTTCACCCATCATCGCCATGTGATAACAGTCATATTGCATTTTAAGAGCAGGATGTTTGACTGCTTCTAGCATCTCTTGAGCTTGCGCAATATTTTGTACCAAAAAGCGTGGCATGTCGGTGCCATTAATCATTTCAAATACAGGCTGAATATGATGTTGGGTGAGCATCGAGCAGGCCAGTTTTAGATTTTCTGCCAGCGTGTTTAAGCAAGGTAGTAGATCGGCATCGACAGGTTGTTTACCTGCCAAAATATTGACGCTAGGGACATTTAACGCCGTGGCATAACGGATGGCTAACTCTAGGGCGTGATGAAATTCAATCTCTTTCCCCGGTACGCCCGCCAAACCATTGCCGCCTTGCATGAGGTCGCCCGCAGGGACATTAATTAAACACAGGCTGAGTTGGTGGAGTGTGAGTTGGGTTTGAATCTGCTCAATACTCAGTTCATAGGGAAACTGAATTTCAACATGCTGAAAACCATGTTCGCGTGCAAGGGCAAAGCGTTCAATTAAAGGCACTTCGGTAAAAATCATCGACAGATTAACCGCCAGTTTAGACATGCAGATGCTCCTTGCAGGCAAAGGGTGGATCAGGAATCAAGCCGATTAGGCTTCGACTTGATGGATAATGGTGGCTAAATCTGCTTCTGCAAAACCTTTGGCTTGATGAGCTTGCAGTTGTGAAAGGGCTTTTTCTGCCATAGGAATCTGTAACTGAAATTGTGCTGCCAGTTGTAAGGCATTGTTTAAATCTTTAGATAGGGTTTGGACTTTCCATTGCACAGGTTCAAAACTGTGAGTCGCCATGCGTGGAGTTAAAATCTGAAACGGTTTCGAGTCGGCAAAACCACCGGCCAAAGCAGGTGCAAGTAAACGGGTGTCTACGCCTGCCTGTCCTGCTAAGGCAACAGCTTCGGCAATTAGGGTGCTGTTGGCAGCAACAATCAGTTGGTTGCAGATTTTAGTGGCTTGTCCTGTGCCTGTTTCGCCCATACGGGTCACACGTTGTGACAGCACATCATAAATCGGGCTTAATTTTTCGATGGTGTTTGCATCACCCCCTGCAAAAATCACCAAACTACCTTGTTCGGCTCCCGCAGTGCCTCCCGATACAGGTGAGTCAATCCATGTGACCTGTTTGAGGTTGGCTTGCTGCGCTAGCTTTTGGGTTTGATCTACAGACAAACTGGAAAAATCGACAATGACTTGTTGAGCAGTCAAAAAAGGCTCAATTTGATCTAATACAGCTTGGACGGCATTATCATCGGCAAGGCAACTCAAGATCACTGGATATTGTCCGATCTCGCTCAATTGCAGCGGTTTTGCCCCCAGACTGAGCACAGATTCGCAAGCCGCAGGGCTACGATTCCACACCGCGACCTCAAAACCTGCCTGAACTAAGCGGGTTGCCATGCGCGTCCCCATAAGTCCCATACCTAAAAAAGCGATTTTTGTGTCACGATCAAAATGCATAGCGCTGATTCTCCATTTTTGCCTACAGTACAAGTCTGGCTTGAAATGTCAATTTAGCCTTTGGTCAAAGTCTGTTGTGTTTGAACTGAATCAAAACTGACGCGGTGCAAAGGTCACTTCAGGGTTCTTGTCCTTTTTACGTGCCAGTTGGCTATTTTTACCCAGCAATAATTTTAATTGCCAAATTTTTTCTAAACGTAAAGATTTATTTGGCGCATGTTCCATAGCATCCAGCACTTGTTTGGCTGCAGCCAATGCATCTGGGGAGCGTTGTGCAATTTCTTCAGCAAGGGCTTGTGCTTTTTGTAAGGGGGTTGCATCTAAATGCGTGACCAAACCAATTTCTTTGGCATAGTTGGCATCAAAAATACGCGCAGTTAAAGTCAGCTCTTTGGCAAGGTCTAGACCGATTAAACCTTTTAAAGAACGGCTTAGCCCCATATCAGGCACTAAGCCCCAACGGCTTTCCATAATCGACATTTGTGTGTCAGGATGCGCGATACGAATATCTGCGGCCAAGGCCAATTGCATCCCTGCACCAAAACAATAGCCTTCAATTGCAGCAATTACAGGTACAGGCAATTGTTGCCAAACGAGAAATGCTTTTTGAAACAGGCTTTGCCCTGGCTTAATTAACTCCCAAGCCGCAAATGCACGGTTTTGTGGATTGTTGAGGTCGGCCAAGTCAATGCCTGCACTAAATACCTTTGCTTCGCCTGTTAAAATTACACAACGTAAGCTGCGGTCTTTTTTAAGTTTTTCGGCAGTCCGCACCAATTCTTTGAGTAGGGCAAAACTCATGGCATTGCGTTTGTCTGGGCGGTTCAGGGAAACTGTGGCGATGCCATTATTTTTTTCGATACGAAGTAAGGTCATGATGTGAGCTCTTGTTTTTACTGGGCAAAGCATAACATGGGCAGCAGTGCGATAAATGACAGCAGAGTCACGGCAAAGCCTTGCGACCTTGCCTTTGATTACGTGACTTTTTTTTGTGAATAGTGCTGGGTGAGTCGTGCTTACAAACTGTATCTTCTCGTTGAGGCGTTCGCGGTGAATGTCACTTTGATGTTGGCTAACTCACCGCATTGTGTTTGGTAAAAATGTGTTCTGCCGCATGTTCAACTTGCTGTATACAGGTTTGTAATTCCTGATAACGGTTTAAGACCTCTTGCACAAACAGATCATCGGCTTTACGACGTTCTTTACGTAAGGTCGAAACAAACTGTTCAAATGAGCCTGTTACTTCTTGCAGGTTCGGTGTGCCAACATAGCGGGTCGCACCATACAGACGATGCAACACATGCTCGAGTTGTGGGAAATCTTCCAGTTCAATCAGCTGTTCAATTTCATGTAATTCTGTGGCAAAGCTATCCACTAGCATTTTCAGTAAATCCACTGCAAGGTCTTCTTTGTTGGCTGCCAGCATTAGGCTTTGTTGCCAATCCAACACCTGTGGATCTAGCGCTTCAATCACAATGGCTTTATCGACTGCAGGTGGCTTATTAAAACTTTGCGTGGTCCAATGGGTTAAAATTTGGATGATTTGTTCAATCTGAATCGGTTTGGTGACATAGTCATCCATACCGACTTTGAGTAATTTTTGCTTTTCATCGGCAAGAGCATGCGCGGTGAGGGCAATAATAGGTAAGCGTTTGTGATTTTCCAAAGTCGATTCTAAAGAACGAATCGCACGGGTGGTATCTACCCCCGACATCACAGGCATTTGAATATCCATAAAGATCAGGTCAAATGGTTGCTGTCCCTGCTCAATGCGTTGCTGCAAAATCCCCAAAGCTTCCTGACCACTTTGCGCTTTGGTGGTGGTCACATTCAGTTCGCCCAACAAGGCTTCGAGTACAATCAGGTTTGGTAGATGGTCATCCACCGCTAAAACGTGCAGGCCTTTACCATCAAATGATGCAGACTCCTGTTCATCAAAACTGTTTTCATTGTTGAGTAAGTCAATTAAGGCTGAACGACTGAGCGGTTGATACAAAGCGCGCGCACGATATTCATTTAACAGACTTGGGTCTAGCGCCATTTGATAGCCATACACTGCCAAGTTACCTTGATAACGGGTACGAATTTCTTTTAATAAAGCTTCGGTGTCGCCACTATGATCAACAATCAACCAAGTATTGTCTTGCAGGTCGGATACATCTTTTAAGCGGCTAAATAAATCTAAAATTGAAGCGGCTTCAATATGTCGCACCGCATAATTTTCAAGATAATGACGCAAGACATTCGCTGTGGCAGGGTGCGCCAAATACGACACCACCTGAATCTCTTTAAAGTTTGGATGCTGCTGTGCATGCGCTTCATCTACCGCAAACATGGCAGTAAACCAGAAGGTCGAGCCTTTTTCGGTTGGGGCGCGTTCCTGATTGTCTTCAAAGCCAATTTGACCTTGCATCAAATGCACCAACTGTTTGGAAATGGCCAAACCTAAACCTGTACCACCAAATTGACGCGTGACCGAAGTATCACCTTGAGAGAAAGACTCAAACAATTTTTTACGGTCTGTACCGCTTAAGCCAATGCCACTGTCTTGGACGCTAAAGTGAATTAAGCATTGTCCAATATCGTCATGTTCTACCCGCGCCCGTACAATAATTTCACCATCGGGGGTGAATTTAATCGCATTGGAAATTAAATTGGTTAAAATTTGCTTGAAACGTAAAGCATCGCCCAGCACATATTGCGGCACGTTATCGGCAAAATAAAAGGCCATGTTGATGTGTTTTTGCGCAGCCAAAGGCGAGAGCATATCCATCACATCAAAAATGGCTTCTTCTAAATCAAAGGGTGCGGTATCCAGTTCCAGTTTGCCTGCATCAATTTTAGAAAAATCCAATACGTCATTAATGAGTGCTAAAAGATGCGCCGATGATTTACGAATGGTCTGTAAATATAAATTCTGTTCATTGCTAAGATTTTCCTGACGCAATAACAGGTGAATAAAGCCATCAATACTGTTCAATGGTGTTCTGAGTTCGTGACTGATGTTGGCTAAAAATACCGATTTAGACTGGTTGGCAGAAATCGCTTGGTCACGTGCCTGACGATAAGTGATGTTTTGCACTTCCAAAGTATCGAGGGTGCGGCGCAAGTCATCTTCGGTTTGTTCGGTATGTTCTTTGAGTTCTAAAAAGCTGAAATGCAGGCGTTTTACCACATTGGCAATATCCCGCTGCAGTAAGCGTAATTCGCCAGTACTGTTAATGACCATGTGTTGATCGAGCGTATCGGCATTCAGGCGTTGTAGCTGCATGCGAATTTCATACATGGGTGCAATCCAGCGTCGTGAATAGAAATTCAGACACAGCAATAACAACAACAGGGTCAGCAAGCCTGTGGCAATTAATACAATCATGACCCGATAACGGGCAATTTGTAATGGCTGATTGTCCAGTTCAATCAGCAACCATGCAGGACGGTTGATGTCTTGCTGAATTTGCATGCCATACACATGATTATTTTTATACAGAATTGGGCCAAAAAAATCGGCATTTTTAGGGAATTTGGGCCATTCGGCTTGGTCTTGAAAGCCCATGCTTAAACGGCGTGTACCAGAAGCATCAATCAGTGCAGTACGAATCAAGTGCTTTTCGTTCATCATGTTTTGCATAAAAGTACGTGCTTCTTCGTACTTCCACGGAAAGCTAGCCAGTTGATGCAAAGCTGCTTCAGATGGCAACTCAAAACGGGTCAAAATCGCAATTGCCATTTGTCGCTGCTGTGCTTTTGCGGCATTCGAGGTTTCAGATAAAACTAGCATCGTGCCGACGCATGCCAAAACCATAATTGGCACAAAAATAAGTGCAATCAGCTGTCCATAAGCATGATTTAAATGTAAGCGCTTAAATAACTTTTTATTGATATTTGACATGGTTAACGCAGTTTAATCCCTATGTTTGGCAGTTTAGCATGCTTTATCAAATGGAGCGTAAAACTCAGTCCTTCAGGTCAGAGATATAAGCGACACGACATGAAGTGTCGTTTGATTTAACTAAGGACTATTTTCCTTGAGTTTTGATTGTTAATATAAGTACATGAAAACCCTTAAATTACGTATAAAAGACAAACATTGCAAGGTGTTAGACCAACTAGCATCAGAAGTGAACTTCGTCTGGAATTATGTCA